>JAFATZ010000348.1 GCA_019243675.1 Ktedonobacteraceae bacterium
TCTTCGGTATCGACAGCTTTATCTATCAATACTTTGCTACAAACTGCTTTATGAAGTCTCTAAGTCCCGTCCAGAGAATAGAGAAATCAAAGATATCGTTGTGGCCACATCCCTGAATAGGCAAAAATGTAACCGACTGCTGGTCCGAAACAGCATGATGAAGCTGCTCGCCCATTGCAAAGGGCACAAATTCGTCCTGCATACCATGACTAATGAAGGTCGGACACCTGATCTGCTGCATCTTACTCAGATTATCGAACCGCTCCTTAATCAATAGCTGGACCGTCGTTGTCGATGTCGCAGGTAGTAGGGTAGTTAGTTGGTCAATGATGTTGGTAAACGCACTGAGAGTAACCAAACCAGCAACAGACTTTCGGGCAGCTAGATCAATTGCTACAGCGGCTCCAAGTGACCATCCTCCAACAATAATCTGTGAAGGTGGCACATGTAGAACTCTGGTCAGATAGCGATAGGCAACATCTGCAGACTCATAGCATCCAAATTCGCTTGCAGCACCGCTACTCATGCCATGACCTATATACTCAGGGATGAGAACATTGAGTCCAAGCTGCCGAAACCGTGTGAACTCGAAGTGCGAGTTGCATAAACACTTCCCTCTTCCATAGAAGTATAGGAGATGAAGTGTTTCAGGTACGGCAGATGAATATTGATCAGTAGCCTTCCTTGAACCGAACAGTAAGCCAATCTGATTGCCACTCGGTGTCGAACGAGAGAGAACAGTAGCATCCTCATAGATACCTACTAGGTCTTGGTGCGTGCTTTTTATCAAACTTCCCGCAAAGATCGATTGCTGAATGGTTTGAGAGAGTGATGACATGTCGGACATATCTATAGACATTCCTTCGATTGACCTGTAACTGTCTTGCGACCTACATTTAATGTTTGTTTCGGGGACAGCAGCAAGGGACTTGCAATCCCTGAATTGTCGCATTTTTCAACACTACTCAAACAAGCTTGATAATAGCTCTAGTATATGAAGAATATATATATGTTGATTGGTATTAAGTATAAAAGCATATGATGAATGCGAGGAAGGGCAAGATGGTTGTAATCCGGTAAAGAACTGGTTGCTAAATTCAAGATTCCGTTGAAATGGCAACTCCAAGAGTTGCGGAACGAAGGTTAGTCGACGCCATCGTAGTTTGACGAAGTAACCCTAATAGCCTACTACTTTGTGATATGCTCTTTCTCTGTTATACGGTGGGGTATATTTGAACTATAGTCAATGTATAAAATGACGGTAATAATTAGGGAGGCAGCTCGAAAATTCTGTCATACCAAGTAGGAGGATATCAGAGTTGAAAGCCGTACAGCCAGGAACAGCTACCAAACGAACTCTATTGCAGAGTCGTGTTCTCATTGTTGGTGGAGCAGGAGCAATCGGTCAGGGAGTATCGCAAGCATTACGCAAGTATGGCGCACGGATCATGGGCATTGACCTCATCGGCGGTCCGGAAATCCTGCAGGCAGATATTACCAACGATGAAGCCACACGGGATGCTGTGCAGCATATTCTTACCAAGTTCAATGGACTTGACATCCTCATTAATGCTGCAGGCGTTGGATTTCCCCAGGATGCGGGCGCACCTCCTGACGATGGCGTACTGCAAACGTTGAACATCAATTTACTTGGTCCCTGGCGAGTGACGAGTTACGCCATGTCGGCCCTGATTGCATCCCACGGACGTATCATCAACATCGCGTCTGGTCTAGCATTCGCCAATGTACCGTTTGCGGCCGCTTATTCAGCAAGCAAGCGCGCACTTTCGGCGTGGTCAGACGTGCTGCGCGTGGAATATGGCAGCCATATCGGCATCACGACTATCTATCCCGGCTACGTCAAAACTCCTATTCATGTGCATGCCGAGGAAGCGGGTCTATCGCTCTCAGGTCTACTACGCGAGGAGTCTTTAAACTGCGTGGTGGAAACCGTCGTGCAAGCTTGTACAGGAGAACCGAGACGTGACCTTGCTACCACTCGTCGAGGAGCGCTTGAGATTGGCCTAGCTCGTCATTTTCCCGCACTGGTTGATCACATCATTCTCGACCGGATGCAACGCTTTGGACGTAGGAAGGGCTATGACCATGCACCGCTGGCTTCTGGTATGCTTGAACGCATGAGATTGAGGAAATAGTGGACGAAATAAATAGCAAGCGATGAGGGAATCTTTACGCTGACTGTTTTGTGGTGTCCCCTACTGGCCTTTTGTCACCGCGTCGAAGATGATCTGGTCAATCAGTTGTTCAACTGGCGCTCGATCATCGGTGAAATACGCATTGGATCGTTGCTCCTCGCGTATGTGGCCGTAATCGATGCTGGCCTGCGCAACACTCTGTAGCAAAGGATTTTGCAGAGTAGCGGTGTTGACGAAAAAGTTGTTCAATGAGGTTGGCGCGTTTGTGCCGATGATGATGCTGTTAGCGAAGCGCTCACCGTCTATGATGTAGACGTTCGGGAAAACTGCATGCATGGTTTGTGCTAGTGCTTCGACTAGGCGGAAGTCTTTGCTCGTGCGCCCTGCGTTGACGACTGCTACTCCTGTTGGGCTGAGATGTGCTCGCACAGTACGGAAGAATTCAACGGTGGTGAGTTGAAATGGAACATAGGGCTGCTGATAGGCATCAATGCCGATGAGATCATATTTCCGCTGTGTGGTTTGCAGATAGTAGCGTCCATCCTGCACAAACACATGCAGGTTTGGTTCGTTCATAGCAAAATACTGTCGTGCCAGGTGAACAATCTCCCCGTCGATTTCGACGCCATCAATGGGTATGGCTCCATAGATACTAGTTAGCTCGTGTGGAATGGTGCCTGCACCTAGGCCAATGATGCATGCGTTGTGCAACTGGACTGGCGAAAAGGGGGCATTGTTGAAGTAAGGTGCAACCGCGAAATAATCCCAAGGTCCATGTGTAAGTACCTGATGAGGATTGTAGACCGAGTGAATGGCTACTCCTTCGTTCAGCACTAGCCGTGTCTCATCTCCTGCGCGTAGCACTTGAATGTAATTATAGGCTGACTCGCGCTCTGTAATCAGTGTGCCTCCACCGTTTGTGCCACCTGGTGGCTTGATCGGTCCCTGCAACCCCAACAACGTGAGCGGCATTGATACTAGCAGCAGCAACGAGAGCAGTAGATTGCCTGCACTAGCTTTTGGTGAGCGTGCATTTCCTGAACTGATGAAACCAAGCAGCGAGACGAGAAGCAAGGCAAAAGCAAAAACGAGGAAGGTGCGGTAGGTACCGATGTTCGGAATGAGCAGCAACACGGGCAAGAAGGTACCCAGGATACTACCCGCTGTGGAGATTGCATACAGTTGACCAGCCGTGCGGCCTGACCTTCCCACTTGCTTGACGCATAGACGAATGGCAAAAGGCGAAACACAGCCAAGGAGAATGACTGGTAAGGCAAAGAGCAGAATAACCGAGAGTAAAGAGCCATAGAAGACTCCGATGGAGTAGGTAGCAAAGGCGACCTGTGACCAACTGAGAATCGGGCGTGACAGCAACGGAATAAGGCTGATGAGCAGGGCTGCCACCAACGTTAGAGCATAGAGCACCCTCGGATAGGGATAGCGGTCGGCGATTAGTCCACCCAGATAGTAGCCAGCCGTAAGGTAGAGCAAAATGAGTCCGATCAGATTAGCCCAGACAAACAGCGAAGTACCAAAGTAGGGAGCGAGCAGGCGTGAGGCAGATAACTCGACAGCTAGCGAGGTTACTCCTGCTACAAATACCAGAAGAATGAGCAACCAACTCTGTAGTGTACGTCCTGAAGTTGAAGCTACCACGCCTTCTTCGACCTGCGTTCCCTTGGAACTAGGAGTGCCAATAGACATAGTGTGTGACTTTCTGCTAAACATGACTTCCAAATATACAGAAGAAGTCTCTGTTTGTCAAGGTTTTTTGACTGTATCTACTACTTGACCTTGCTCTGATATAACGTCATAATGTGCTATGTGGAAAGGGAATAAGTTCATGCTACGTATTATTTATATGGGCACCCCACAATTCGCAGTACCCGCACTGGAAGCGCTGCTCAATAGTGCCGCTCCTGGCGCGCTGTTGCCAGAAGGCTACGAGATTGTTACCGTCGTTACGCGGCCTGACAAGCCGACAGGACGTGGACAGGATATCGTCCACTCACCAGTCAAGCGTACGGCCTTAGCTCATAGTATCCCTGTCTGGCAGCCAGGCTCTTTCAAAAAGCAGGAGAATAGCGAGGCACTGGCAGCCTATCATGCCGACCTCTTTATCGTCGCAGCCTTTGGACAGATTTTGCCACAGGTAGTGCTCGACCAACCACGCTACGGTACACTGAACATTCATGCATCACTATTACCTAAGTATCGTGGAGCCGACCCTATTGCTGAGGCCATTCTGCAAGGTGATAGTGAGACAGGTGTCACCATCATGCTGCTCGACGTGGGTGTAGATACCGGACCGCTGCTGCACAGACGCAGCATTGCGCTAGCCGATGACGAGACGACTGCTAGCCTTACTCTCAAGCTTGCAGACCTCGGTGCACAGGCATTGCTGGAAGTACTTCCTCGTTGGGTTGCAGGAGCAATTTCTCCAGAGCCACAGGACTCACAGCAAGCCACGCATACACGTATGTTACGCAAGGAAGACGGAGAGATACGCTGGGACAAACCAGCTATGGTACTGGCGCGACAGGTACGAGCCTATACACCCTGGCCCAGTGCCTATACCTACTGGCGCGGCAAGCTACTCAAAATCATTGCTGCCCACGCTGCATTGGTGGAACCTGCTGTCGCGCTACCATCAGGAACCGTAAGTGTGCGCGAAGAGGCAGGCCACCAAGTACTTGCCATTGTCACTGGTGCCAGCCTGCTCATAGTAACGCAGGTGCAGCTCGAAGGCAAGAAAGCAATGAGCGCAGAAGAATTTCTACGCGGCTATTCCCAGATCAATGGCGAAGTCTTAGGCTAACGTCCTATGTGAGAACGACCTTTATGCCCAGGCATATTGGTTGTTCTCACATACTCTTACTTTGGACGGTTTACCAGCGCGGCTATAATGCAGACTATAGCAATGGCAGCAAAGCCGAGAGCATGGGTGGGATGACCCGCCGTTGCATCATGAGTAACAAGGATATGATTATAGCCAGGGATGATGTAGTACACGCTAAGAGCGATGGCTATAACAGCGACGCCAATGGCCCCAAAAAAGAGGGCGGGATTGTTTGAACGCACCGTTGCAGAATGTCCTTCTTTGTGCTAGAGCTACTTTGCAGTAGCAGCCTTGGACTTGGTGACGAAAATGGCACTGATACCAGCGGCTAAGCACACAACGCCAAGGGCTATGACGGCGTAGGCTTTGCCATGAAAGTGCATACCTACAAGCATGTAGACACCTGCTATCAGAACAACGACACCTAGGGCGATAACTGCATAGAAAACTGCAGGATTCTTCATCGTAAGCTACCTCAATCTAAAATCTAAAAAACACTTTTCAGGATACCCGAACAGTTATTTGCATTGTATCAAACATATCAAGCTTTTGGACGGATATATACCTATGTCTAGCCAATTTGGGTAGGATGGGAACGGTACAAGATGCGCAGGGGCAATATGGCGCTCACCTGTGCAAGACAGTAAGAAACAAAATGAGCGAGAGTGCGCCTGCTATCCAGCAATAGTAGGCGAAAGGATCAAGCCGCCTTGTTTCAAAGTACTTCATCAGAAATTTAGTACTCAAAAACGCTGCAATGCCAGAGAGAGTCATGCCGCCGATAATTAACAGCGGGCTGAATATGCTCTGGTGGAACAGAAGAGGCACTTCGACGAGCGCTGCCGCTAGAATAATGGGAGCGCCCAGCAGAAACGAGTAACGCGCTGCATCTTCGTGGGTAAGACGCACGCCAAGACCAGCAACGATGCTCATACCAGAGCGAGAGAAGCCGGGGATAAGTGCAAGAGCCTGGGCGCTTCCTACCACAATGGCTTCTTTCCACGTCAAAGAAGCAAGTGGACGGAACTTCGCTTCACGCTCTTTAGCAGTAAGCGTGCTAAATTGAGCTTCTGCTCTGCGGCGCACTTGCTCAGCAACGAAGAGTACAGCGCCGTTTACAATGAGAAAAGTTGCTGCGATCAAGGGTGAGGCAAAAAGTTGCTCCAGAGGGTCTTTTAGGAAAAGACCAAGCAAGCCCGCCGGAATACAGCCAATAATGATGAGCCAACTTACCCATTGCTCTGTACCAGCACGCACTTCGCCTTCTTTTACACTTTTGACGAGTGTTTGTCCTACCTGCAGCCACTCACGCCAGAAATAGATGATGAGCGCGATACTCGTGCCCAAGTGTAAAGCAGTAAGAAGCGGCAAGAAACAGCTCTTACCATCACAAGCGGTACCAAGCTCAATATTCCCCCATCCAAGCAGCCCTGGTAGGATGACAGTGTGACCAAGACTGCTAATAGGGAAAAGCTCCGTTACTCCTTGTAGCAGAGCGAGAAAGATAGTTTGCCAAAAGATCAGATTCATCGTTTACTCTCTTGTTCTGTTATTTTCCTTGGTACTGCTGCTGTAGCCTTTGAAACTCGTCAAAAGTTTTGGCGAAGAAGGTATGTCCATCCTTGGTGTTGAGAAAGTAGAAGTAATCACTAGTGGGAGGCGCGGCGGCTGCCTCCATACTAGCGAGTCCCGAGCTACAAATGGGCGTGGGTGGCCAGCCTTTGAAAGTGTACGTATTCCAGGGATTATCGGCAGCAATGTTCTTGGCACTATCTATGAGTGGTGCCCAGTAGTCCGCATTGGGTGGAGTAAGCGTATCTCTTGCGTACTGCACAGTTGGATCAGCGTCAAGGAAACCTGCCGTTTCGTTGTTGGGTATGTTCACACGATTCCAGTAGACAGCAGCCACACCTGGACGGTCCTGGTCGAATCGCACCTCTCGCTCAACCACTGAGGCCAGGATCAGCATCTGGTAGAGGGTGAGATGGTGCTGTTGTGCTGTTTGTTCGAGTTGATGCTCCTGAATGGTTTTTTGCTCTGTAGTCAGCATCATATTGACGACGTCGCGTGCTGAAGCATCTAGCGGAACCTCGTAGCTAGCAGGGAAGAGCAGTCCTTCCATACTAGCACCAGATGGCACAGAGCGTAAAATAGGATACTTGGCTGCATCGGGGAACTGGTCAATGTGCTTGGTATAGCGTAGGAAATCGTTGACGTTAAATTTGATCAAGCCCTGGGAGGCAAAGCGATTGGCAATCTGCTCAATACGCCATCCTTCTGGGATCACCACGCGAACGCTATCAGGTTCCCCACCGAGCAGTTGGTCGATAATATCACTAATAGTCATGCTCGTGTTGAGCTTGTTATAGATGCCAGCTTGAAGATGGGTATCCAGATTCTTAATGCGTGCCCACACACGAAACGCCAATGCATTGCGAATAAGCCCCTTTGCTTGCAAATTATCAGCAATATCGGCGGTACTCTCTCCGTTGCTAATCTCAACGGAAATGGTACGGCCATGACCGCTAGCATCTACAGGCCGAAAGATATCAGTAGCAGTAATCCACGCGTAGTAGACAACACCAAAGATGAATACGCCTAGCAAAAGCGTCGCAACAATGAAAACTTTCGGTCCCTTTTCTTTGATCATTTCTTGTCCTCGCCCTTGCGCCTCAGGTGCTCCAGATAGTCCTCAAGGATGACGGTAGCTGCAAGAGCATCAATCTCTTGCACCCTACGGCGTCGCCTTGCATGGTGCCGCTGATTTCTATCACGTCGTGTACTGCCCTCGTATTCAGCGCGCTGTGCGAGAAGGCGCTGTGCCTCGACGGTCGAGAGGCGTTCATCCCAGAAGGTGAGTGGAATGCTAATATGTGTTTTCAGACGTTCAGCGAAGGCTTGAACCTGCTTAGCTTGCGTATGAAGCTGACCATCCAGACTGATCGGCAGGCCAACTACAAGTTCCTGCGCCTCAGTTTCGGCGATCAAACGTTGAATAGCAACCCATGTCTGCTCCTCATCACGAGTTACATGTAAGGTGGTATAGGGCGAAGCAAGAATGCCACTTGCATCGCAGACTGCTACACCGATTCTTGCCTCTCCAACGTCCAATGCCATTAATCGTGTCATATTGTGTTCTCTTCTAGCTTTACCTGCACTGATATGCGCTTTGTACGGCATGATAAATCATGCCCCTACATTGTAACGAAGCACAGTGCATTTTGTTGCATCTGGGTAACTATCGTGTTATACCTGGTACGACCCTGACATTGATATGGCCAGTCCACCAGGGCACAAACGTGAAGAAGCTGGGGAAAACCCGGATAGCAACGTTCTCGACTTGAGCAGCCTTGAGTAGCGACTTAGCATCAGTGAGCGATTTGCCAGCGATCAGACTCTGCACCTGGTGTTTGTCGACAGCAGGCACAGCTTTACCTGTCGCCGTAAAGGCGAGCGTGAGGGAGTTGGTATCTCCCGTTATTGTAGGTGTGGCCACGGTCACCTCGGCATCGGGTGCAATGATGTAGCCAGGTTGCTTCTTTTGCAGGGCACTGTCCAATTGCGCAATTGCTTCTTGTTGGATACTGGCCTTGGGTACGACGAGCACCTTGACATTGATAGACAGGGTCATAGAGAAGGTACCAACAGGGACAACCTGATTAACCTGGGGAGCGCCTGTCACCGTTTCAGTGGTAGTTGGATTGCTGGCTATGTCACCAGGGGTCGTTCGGCTCTTCACCCAATCACTAATCTGTGTGGTCAGATCGGCGCGCAGTGCATCTTGGGCTGTCTTTAGATCATTAGCGGTAACGGTGCTAGCGGTGCCAACTCCCCCACCACTGGTGACAGCATCATTGGTGACTTGCAATTTTAGACTTGTAACAGAGAGCTTGTCATAGGTGGCGATAGCATTCAAACTGTCATCTGGAATGATCGTGATGCTAGCAGTAGGAACGTTGCCACTCTCTCCAGGGTTCACAGCTTGGATGGAAACGGGGATGGTATTGCCTAGACTACTACCCTTCACTTGTACAACCACATCGGCTGTGGTCACAAACTGCACCCCAGTGCTCGTGCTGACGACAGTCTCAGTGGGAATCTCTACTGGATCGGTACCATTATTCGTAAAAGTTACTGTACCTGTCGCTGGTGCTGTTCCCACTTTCGTCGTGCCTGTGGCTTTGTTGATCTGGCTGCTCTGTGTGAAGGAATGAGTCAGTAAGACAGCAGGGACGGTTCCTTGTGCATGAGACGTGCTAGCAACAAACTTGACGGGCGCAGAGAAATTCTGTGAGAACAGCGTGAGCGTAACAGAGGCCGAAGGACCGAAATAGACGAGGCTGCCAAGCAGCACGAGTAAGAGAATAACCAGAGCAATTAGCACACTGTTTGCTGTCACACCTCTACGCTGTGCTGTTGGTCTTCTTGGTGTAAGAGGCTGCGCTGGCCTTCCTGCCTGAGCCGCCCTCTGCTGACCTGTCTGGCGTGGAACTGGCCGGGGATTGCGTCCTGAAGGTGTCTGCTGTGGAACTTGCTCTTGGCTAGAGGCCGAGGCTAGTTGTCTAGAGGGCGGTCTTGTACTCGGTGGGGGAGTTGGCTGCATTGGAGCAAGGGCCTCTTGGCTCTCAAGGTCGGCGCTTTGTTGTGGTTGTTGAGGGCTTCTCCTGATGCTGCGGCTACGGCGCGTAGGAAGCGTATGCGCTGGGCCAGCAGTGTCTTGCGTGTCTTCTGGAATCGGGTCAGATGCAGAGCGAGGGGGGGTTTCTGGCGTGTCGGAGTGAATGACGAAGTCACCTTGGTCACCTTGATACTCGATCTGGCCATCAACAATATCCATAGGACTCTCTGAATGATCGTGAAGATTATAGTCGTCTGCGCCAAAGTCTACTGAGGCTGCCCCCCGTTGCTCCGGTATTGGTGGTGTCAGTGAGTCTTCCATCTCAAGAAAGGGATCTTGCTTTTCATTTGGTAAGGGAGTTATCTTGTTGGTTTGGAATGGCTCTTCCACTGCTTGAGCTTTGCTTCCCTCGTGGCCTTCCATAGCCGCACGTCGGATGTCAAGCGCTTGATTGAAGTCTTCCGAGAGTGAATCGGGTTCTTCAAGTATAGGCTCCGGTGAAAGCGGCATAATGGGCGGTACAGTATCACGAAAGTTATACGGGCGACTGTAGGGTTCGCCAAAAGTAGACGAAGCAGGCTCACTCGTGCTGCTGGATGTGGTAGCATCGTCCTGGTGCGGTGGTCTGCTGTCGGGTACACGTTCAACGCTGGGACGATCAACAACGGAATTTCCCTGATACGTGTTGTCGGTGCCACGAGAATTTTGCACGTTGCGCTCAGCTTGCGTATTTGGAGTGCTTCGCGTTGCCATTGAGCGTGATTGTGTCACATCCGTGCGGTTCTTCCTTGTTGCATTTCTGCGGCCTAGAAGACTGCCAGCACTCGCTCTGTCCCTAGGAGAAGTAGCCTGTTGCGAATGAGCAACTCTGAATTGCGCCTCTTGTGCTACCGAGCGAATTTGCGCATCGGAACTAATAATCAGCACGTCTTTATTCAAATCGTGAGCACGTCGGTACAGATTGTGCCAAGCGACATGACTGCGCAATTGTGTCTGGCGCGGAATCACTAGAGCAATACGCTGCGATGGGGTCTGTTCAAGACGCTCACGTACCGTCGTTAAATCATCCTCTGGGTTGATGTAGATTGTCTGCTCATCGCTCATAAACCTATT
>JAFATZ010000066.1 GCA_019243675.1 Ktedonobacteraceae bacterium
TCGGTGATGGACTGTATCTGCTCGGGAGGCAGGACATTGGCAAGAGCGAGATGATAGGGCGGTGCACCCGTAGGAGCTGGTAGCGGACGGAACGGCTGGTGCCCGTGGACACTATGGTAACGTTGGACCTTGGGCTGTGATGGCCGAGCATAAGCTCGCTGCAATCGATGCACATAGGAATAGTGAGTGTTTTGATTCGTCATGCTTTACTTCCTCGCAAATTACGTATGGAATAGAGAGTGAAAAAATGGCAACCGAAATTTACACTGCTCGGTTATCCAGAACAAAGTATATCATATCGTTGAGGTATGAGGAAGCTTTCGCTCCCCGCCGGGGAGTATACGTGGAGGATCGTGCAAGCACAAGTCTTTTCACCCAAAGTGGCTATTTGAGCACAAGTTCTCTATATCGTTATTATTCCCGGTTCTCCGTAGTGAATCCATTCGCACCAACTGAAGCGTTGAACAAATGATTGCCCGGCACCACTGCAGGGTGGTACCGGGCACATTGTCGTTCTAAACCATAGGTGGGCGGTCTGCCTAGAGCACCACGGTGACCTGACGCAGAGTCCCTCCCCTCAAGAAATTCAGGGTCATGGTGTCTCCTGTCTTGTGGCGGCGCACCACCCGTTGTAGATCTTCCGGTTCTGTTACAGGCTCGCCCGCAGCCGCAATCACAATATCCAAACGCTTGAGTTCAGCATAATCTGCTGGCCCACCGGAGCGGATCTCCAGCAGTTGCATGCCAAATTGCTGGTTGAGATGCAGCCGTTGTCGCAGGGCAGGGTCGATTGGCACGCGCATCCCGCCAACACCCAGTGAGACCCCTGTCGGTGCTGCCTCGCGTCTCTGGTAAATGCGAGCCAGAGCCGACTTGATCGTCTCCAAGGGGATCGAGAACCCAAGTCCTTGTGCCATCGGCATCATCGCCGTCGTGATCCCAACCACGCGTCCAGCGCTATCGACAAGGGGACCACCAGAGTTTCCAGGGTTGATCGAGGTATCTGTCTGGATGAGATCAGTCATTTTCTGTGTCCCTGGCCCTTGCAGCGTCCGACCAAGCGCACTGACGACTCCAGCCGTGACTGTCCAGTTCAAGCCATACGGATTCCCGACGGCGATAACCAACTGCCCGACTCGCAGCGGTCCACGACCTAATTCTGCCACGGGCAAGCGATCGGCACCAATCCGCAGCAAAGCGATATCGACGTCTGGCTCACTGCCAACCAAACTGGCGTCAAACGTGCGCCCATCCGCCAGCGTCACCTTCAGCCTCCGTGCCTTGGCAACCACGTGGGCATTGGTCAGAATCTGTCCATCAGAGGCAAAGATGAAACCCGAACCTACACCACCATATTCCCGGGGCATAGGATATGGGCCAGAGCGTCGCCCCTCATGCTCCAGATCTATTCGTACGACCGCAGGTCCAACGCGTTCCGCCGCCGTCATGACCGCACGTGAATAGGCATCAAGCGCCTCTGTATCCTTTTCATTCTTATCTATATCTAGCATGGGGCTTTCACTTCTCTCTAAAAGGGAACAGGTGACACGCCTCTGAGGGTACATTGTCTGCACCCTGACAAGAGAACGGCCAGCTTGTGATTCCCTTCTTCTTTTTCTACGGAAAAAGATATATCGTTATCTGTGCATATCAACAATGCAAGAGCACAGTTTTATTCCAACTCGTGCTGTTATTTCTTCGATGAAATCGAGAAGCCCAAATCATCCTCAATGCCTTGCTTTTCGTGCGAAAGTAGGATACGCTTTATGCGAGGTAAGCAGTCCACCATGCTGGTCAGCACGGCTGAGAAGGAGCAGAGAGTGATCTATCCCTCAAATGTATCTCGCTTGAGACGGTCCTGGACCTATACGACTGGAGCACCCATCGACTCCTCGCCTGTGGTTGCGGATGGGGTCGTCTACATCGGCTCAAAAGACCATACCCTCTATGCCCTCGACAGCAGGACAGGCAACAAACTCTGGAGCTATACCACGGAGGGTGCTCTCTCCTCTACGCCAGCCTTCGCTGACGGGGTCGTCTATGTTGGCTCATTTGATACCACCTTGTATGCTCTTGAAGCTGTGACGGGTGCTCTGTTGTGGAAGTACACCACGGGCAATGCGATCGTGTCCTCCCCCACTATCTCTGATGGAATCGTGTACATTGGCTCGACTGACCACACTCTTTATGCCCTGAACGCCGACAGTGGCGACAGACTCTGGAGCTACACGACAGGAGGAGGTATCCAAGGCTCACCCGCTGTTGCCGATGGCATCCTCTACGTTGATTCATGGGACCACACCCTGTATGCCCTTGATGCGACCACGGGTGCTAGGGTATGGAGCTACATCACTGGAGACAGAATCAGCTCCTCGCCTGCGGTTGCGGATGGCGTGGTCTACGTCGGCTCGCAGGACCATCTGCTCTATGCCCTCGATGCTAGCTCAGGTGAGAAGCTCTGGAGCTACCAGACTGGAAAGATCATTCTCTCTTCGCCTGCAGTCGCCAATGGGATTGTCTACATTGGTTCGCATCAAGGCACCCTGCACGCTCTGGATGCTGGGGTAGGAAGCAAACTGTGGAGCTACGCTACCGGCGCTGCCATCGACTCCTCGCCTGTGGTTGCGGATGAAGTGGTCTATGTCGGCTCGCAGGATCGTTCATTGTATGCCTTTGCCGTCTTGACAGGCGAAAAGCTCTGGAGCTATAGCACCGGCAGCGCTATTGTCTCCTCGCCAGCAATTGGCAACGAATTCATCTATGTTGGCTCCAATGATCATAACCTGTATGCATTCACCAGTGATAGGCTCTGGAACTACACTACTGGTGGGGCCATTCAATCCTCGCCAGCGGTTGCCGATGGGGTTGTCTATATCGGCTCGCAGGACCATCGAGTGTACGCTCTTAATGCTCTCTCGGGTGAGGAACTGTGGAACTACCTCACCGGGGACGCTCTCTTCTGCTCACCAATCATCGTCGAAGAGATGGTCTATATCGGCTCGATAGACCACAACCTCTATGCTCTAGCAGCCAGCACAGGAGCCAGTCTGTGGAGCTATACGACCGGAGGCAGCATTCTGTCTTCTCCAACGGTTGCCAATGGGATGGTCTTTGTCGGCTCACAAGATCACCAGCTCTATGCTTTTGACGTGAACATAGGTGAGAAGCTCTGGAGCTATACCACCGGAGGACCTGTTGATTCATCACCAGCGGCGGCAGAGGGACTAGTCTTCATCGGCTCCCAGGATCACACGCTCTATGCCCTGGATGCTTTTCAGGGAACTGAGCGGTGGAGGTATCAGACAGGAGGCGGCATCCAATCCTCCCCGGCAGTGGCAGAGGGAATCGTCTATATCGGCTCGCGGGATCACACGCTCTATGCCCTGGATGCCAGGACAGGTGAGATGCTGTGGAGCTACAGCACGGGAGATAGCATTGACTCCTCGCCAACAGTTGCCAACGGCATCCTCTACGTTGGCTCACATGACCATCGGCTGTACGCTCTGGATGCCAGGACAGGTGACGAGTACTGGAGCTACGCCACTGGAGGGATAATTGATTCGTCGCCAACAGTGGCAGAGGGAGGCGTCTATATCGGCTCGCGGGATCACACGCTCTATGCTCTGAGTGCTCAAGCTGGCGAGATGCTGTGGAGCTATACGACCGGGGGCGGCATTATCTCCTCACCCGTGGTGGCCAACGGCGTCGTCTACGTTGGCTCCAATGATCATAACCTGTATGCATTCAACCAAACAACGGGCCGGGCATGACGATAGTCCTTCTACGGTGAGTTCGCTGTCTCTAGACAGCCGTGTTTTTGCTGTTCTGCTTTGATCTGGTCGATTCTTTTGATGATTTCCCGCCGCTTGTGCTCGGTGGAGGTCTGCTTCAGCAGTTCCTCCAGAACTTTCAATTCACCTGCTAGCTGTTCGCAGTCAGCCATAGGGTTATTCCTCCCGTGTGTGGCGATCAATGCAACTAGAGGAGAACCTTTTAGGGTACCAATTTGGCCATCTGTTCGCAGGATGCTGCGCTGGCACGACAGGCATTGGCAGAGTCGTTTTCGCCCATCTCTTCGCACACCTCAGCACAATGGTTGCAGACTTGCGCACATGCCTGCCAGACAGAGCCGTACAGCGGCGAGTTGCGCATCATGAAATGGGCATTGGTTGCGCATATTTCGGAGCAATCGAGCAGAATGCGAACATGGCTGGCATAGTTGTTGCCTTTTTGGAGCAGGCTCATGGCTGTATCCAGGCAGACGGTGTGGCTATTTAAGCAGTCCTGAATACAATCTTCTATCTGGCTGCTCAGCATAGATTCATCTGAAGGGCGTTGATTCATGTTTTGTCTCCTCTTCCTTTCGTACGAAGTAGCAAATAGGACGTTACAAGACGTCTCATCATCGACTGTGACGAGATACAATACATTATGGCACATCGAAACAGGAGCAGGAAAGGACAGACGATGGCTGAACAGTATTATCTGGCTATACTTCACCAGGGAATAGATGTATGGAACCAATGGAGACAGGAACATCACTCGAGCCAGCCCGATTTCTCCGGTATGGACTTAAGAGGAGCACAACTGAACCGGGTGAACTTGGCTGGGGCTCGCCTGAACGGCGCTGATTTCAGCGGCGCAGACCTCAGTGAGTCGCTGCTGAACAGGGCTGATTTAACTGAGGCCATCCTAAGTCAGACTAATCTGGTCAGAGCGGATCTCCAAGGGGCAAACCTCAGAGCAGCGATTCTTAGCAATGCCAACCTGAGCGAGGCTATCCTGAGCGATGCGGTCTTGAGCGATGCAGACTTCATCGGCGCTACCCTCACTGGTGCAGAGGTGACCGGGACGGATTTCAGCGGGGCGGACTTTAGCGATGCAGACGTCAGTGGTGTAGATTTCAGCCGAGCGAACACTCACGGCGCGCGGCTGAGCAAGGCCTATTTCAGCAGGCGCTCCGATATGCTGCTGGATGAGAGCTAATCGTGAGAGCTTGCGCGCGAAGCACCACACGGATTTGACCAGGCTCACCGATGCTTCCGAACCCCTCTAGAGTGCGACCTGATTCTGTTTCATTCCTGGTGCATCATCTTGATGAGCGTCTGACGGGCTGATGGCAGCAGATCATCCCACGCGGAGGTCTGCCAATCGTCGAGACTGTCTGCCGGGGGAATCCAGGGTGGGAGGGAAACCAGCAGGAGATTGGCCAGGGCGCTCACAAATGGCTCATACGTCTCTCGAAATCTGGCCAGCTTCTGCTCGGTTCCGACTCCCGGTTTCAAGCTGATGCCGGATGCTGCAAGATGTGCTTGCAGGTGGGCAAAATCGGTCGATGTCAGGCGATTCACCTCGGTTTTGGGTGACGTATGAAGTACCTGGACAAGGTCGACCACTGAGTGACGGGCCATCGCAAACGCGAATCTGGCTGCTGCTTTGTCCGGTATGCCTTCAATGCCAGTGAGGATCAATGCACACGTGTCCAAGACCACTGTCAAGGCTCCCACCCAGGATTGTTGCTCGTGTTGCGAGCGGTAGTAGGCCAGAATAGGATACGACAGGTGACTCTCCAGGATGTCCGCACACCATACTTCCCAATCGTGCAGGAGCAGGCGCAGTTCCTCGACGTTCTTGCTGGCGTGATTGCGACGCAGAATCTCAACCGCCGTCGCTGGGGAACCTGCGCGGGAATCCAGCAGGGAGATTCTCAGTTCTCGCCTCGAGAACGCCTGATAGACGATGGGCACATAGCTAATCACCAGCGCCAGAAAGCCAAACCCCAACGCCACCTCGATCACCATCAGCAAGCGTGCCATTCCCGGCACAGGAGTGATATCACCCAGGCCAAGGGTGAAAAACGTGGTTCCGCTCAGGTAGAGATAGGTGAGGAAGCTTATGGTCTTCTCGGGGGCGTTGAGGGGAAGAGCTAATCCCCACAGCAGCAGGCCAAATCCGAAGACGAAGAGCACTGCCCAGAACACGATCAATGCCAGTAAGGAAAGGGGTCCCATGTAGCTGAGATACATGTCTCGTCTTCTGCCTGCTCGCATGAAGCGGCCAGTAGCTCGCCACGGCGTCTGGACTACACGATAGAAGAGCACGGCCAAGCGGATGCGTCGTGTCACCCGGCGCGGCAAGACAATCGTCTCGAAGGCGTCCTGGGCGACCAGCAGAATCAGCGCAATGCCGAAGATGACCGCAAGTATTCTCATTGTTTCCTCTTGTCCAGACTAGAGACGCTGCACACGAAATTGGACCGTGAAGATATCCCCTATATTTACCTGCCGCATAAATGGCTCGTACAGCTTTGTGATCACCGGAAGCAG
>JAFATZ010000067.1 GCA_019243675.1 Ktedonobacteraceae bacterium
ATACAAATATGATATATTATAATGCCACAGGGTAATAGCGAGACTTTGCTTGACGAGGAGCGAATTGTTCAGTATAGTGGACACGAAGTGTGCAACTCCTCACTCATTACCATCTTCCACTTCCCCAAAAAGAATACCTCTCTAGAGAAGCATAGAACCACAACTTGACAGAACATGACGTTTTGTCTATAATTTAGAACATAGTTTCTAAAAAGGAGTTTGAGATGAGTGAGCAGAGCACTATACAGGAGCGCGAAGAACAGCAGCGCACCCGTGCTTTTAATCCTAATGATCATGTAATGCAGCTCAAGAATCAGGAGCATATCAGAGACTATCTGCCCGTGCAGTGGCGACTCGTTTGGTTCAGGGATCAATGCCCACATGGCACAATTGAGACTGAGATGCTTCAGCTTGATCCTGATCGTGAGACGCAGGAGGAGACGTACGTTTGGAATAATGAGCGGCGTCGCAATGAGAAGGTTGTCAAACAGGCCAAGGGATTTGTAATCTTCAAGGCGACGGTGCAGGATGGCAAGGGTGGTAGCGCGACTGGTACGAAGTCGGAGAAGGCCGCGAGCTTCCCAGATTATATAGAGAAGGCTGAAACTGGGGCCATTGGTCGAGCACTGGCCGCCCTTGGTTATGGAACACAGTTTGCGCCAGAGCTGTCAGAAGAGCATCGCATTGTGGATAGTCCGGTTGATCGTAGGACTCCTGCGGCACAGGGTAATAGCAGCGGCAGTGCGGCTCTGGCTTCTGTACGTCTCGGTGCTGCGGCAAGCAACGGTGATGGTAATACTGCCAATGTGGCACAGACAGTTGGTGGAACAGAGCAAACTACTGAGGCAGGCGTTACAGAGCAGCAGTTAGCTAGCATTCGTAAGCTGCATGAGCACTTAGGCAAGCCAGAACCGGAGCAGGTAACTTCGTTGAGCTACACGAGTGCTAAGAAGCTGATTCAGCAGCTCACTGCTGAGTACAGGGAGCAGAAGCAGATGAAAGCTTCCTGAGAAGGAAAGAGTATGACTTCGGCAGAGCTTGCATATGCTGAGAAGTGTCTGCAGCAGAAATGGCATGACTTAGTAATAGAGGAGCAGAAGGGTACACCGCTACCCGTGCTTGAGCGTCTGTTTCACGAATATATGCTAGCGGTGGAGGAATATACTATCTGTGTGGAAAAACAGAGCAGCGAAACCGATGCGATTATCCACACAGATTATAGTCCTTTGGCAAAGTCTAACAGCGCGTGTGCTACAGCGTCGGGTGCATCAAACAGTACTAGGTGACCAGCGTCGGGAATAATGATCTGGCTCGAACCCGGTATTTCGCGATGCAGGCGCTCTGCATACTTGATCGGTGTTATCTCGTCCTCGCCCCCCCAGATGACCAGTGTAGGTTTGGCCAACACGCGTAAGTCGGATGCTACCGAGTTGATGTAGTTGGGAATGAGTAAGCGCACATGCTGTAGCAACACTTCTTTGCCTAATTCACTGTTCCAAGAATTGACATAGTCGTCGATTACCTTGGAGAAGGCGTCAGTATTGTGTACGGCGCGAGGCAATGTTTCGCGCAGGTTATGAATCATGTCCTCTACGGACAGATGCTTGGGGGCATCATAGTCCTGCAGCTTCTCCATATCGGGCAGAGGCCAGTTTGGGGCGAAGGCGTGTAGGTAGCAGATGGTATCGATCAGCACGAGTGCAGCAATACGTTCTCTCACTAGACGCGTTGCCACTACCTGTGCCACTCCACCGCCTACGCCATGCCCCACTAGAATGACATTACTGAGGTTGAGTTGTTTGAAAAGAAAGGCGATGTTGTCGGCTTGTCCCCAAACAGAAGTGTCAGCAGGCCAAGGATGATCGGAGAGACCATAGCCGAGCATATCGATTGCATAGACTGCACGTCCGAGACCTGCCCACTGGGGCATGATGTTCTCCCAGGAGAATGCGCCAGCAGGAATATCGTGTAACAGGACGATAGCACCGTCTGTTCCGTGCTCAGCCCCTTGGAGGAGATAACTGAGTGTGTAGTGAATGACATGGGCGCTACGCCGCTTAGGGGCGTTGACTATATTCGATGTGTTGCTTGCCATAAATGGGATCCTCGCTTTGTTCTGCTAACTTACCTATGCTTTGGCATACAGACTCGGGACGTTGTAGAAGGCGCTAAAGCCAGCGTAGCGGGCCGTTTTTTCTCCAAGTTCATCTTCGATGGTCAGGAGGCGATTGTATTTGGCAACGCGCTCGCTACGTGCTGGTGCGCCCGTCTTGATCTGTCCGGCGTTTGTGGCAACTACCAGGTCTGCTATGGTAGTATCCTCGGTTTCGCCAGAGCGATGGGAGACGACGGCGGTGAATGACGCACGCTTCGCCATTTCAATGGCGTCCATGGTCTCGGTTAACGTGCCAATCTGGTTGAGCTTTATCAAAATTGAGTTCGCTGCATGTTCAGTAATACCACGTTTGAGACGGGTGGTATTGGTGACAAATAGGTCATCGCCCACCAGTTGGATGCGCCTGCCTA
>JAFATZ010000078.1 GCA_019243675.1 Ktedonobacteraceae bacterium
CAAACTCACCAGTATGAGTAAACCATTTGAGTTGGATGACCTTTTAGATACAGTTGAAAGGCTTCTGGCATAAAGCACCTTATTACGCTATCCTCTGCGATGCCAGTCGGTTAACTGTTGGTAGGCATGGGCGATACGCAAAACCGTGGCCTCCTCGAAAGGTTTGCCCGCTATCTGCAAACCGATAGGCAAACCACCTGTCGTAAAACCGCACGGGCACGAGAGTGCTGGTAGACCTGCGAGATTGAAGGGCATTGTCAAGCGCAGTAGCGCTGTTGTAGCATTTTCGGAGACACCATCAATCTCGATGTCCTGCCCTATTTGCTCTGTCGGAATAGCGGCAACGGGTAGTGTTGGCAGTACAATGGCATCGACGCGCTGTAAAACAGCGCGGATACTGCTAGAAAAGATGCGGCGCTCGTGTTGGGCACGCAGATAATCTATCGCCGGAATCTTTTGCCCTTGCAGCAGACGCGTGTACACTACCTGGCCATACAACTCTGCCCGCTCAGTTAACCAACCTCGTTGTAGGTGTGCGAGCGTAGCCTCGGGAAACTGTATAGTGCGGTATAATTCCATCGTAGGTCGTGTCAACTCGATGTCCAGCACCTCTGCTCCCTCTTCTGCCAGTACATGCAGCGCTGCCCGCCAGACCGAGCGAACCGCTGGATCAAGGGGTGTGAAGAACTCCTCCTGTGGCACACCGAGCTTTAATCCTTGTAGCGAGAGCGGCCCACGTCCCTCGGTGCCACCGATGAGTGTTGCTGTGTAACGACTCGGCGTGATAGGTGGGCCAGCGACACTGTTGGGATCCCGTGGATCATACTTGGCAATGGCGTCAAAGAGAATGGCACAGTCCTGGGCACTGCGCCCCAGTGGGCCAACATGATCGAGTGACCAGCTTAGAGGAATAACTCCATAACAGCTCACACGCCCATAAGTCGGCTTGAGACCCGTAATACCACAGCACGCCGACGGAATACGAATCGAGCCGCCCGTATCCGTGCCGATAGCGCCGGGACACATTCCAGCCGCCACTGCCGCCGCTGAGCCTCCACTGGAACCACCGGCTGTACGCGTATAATCCCAAGGATTGCGTGTAGGCGGTGAGTAAGGACCGTAGGCAAACTCAAAAGTGTTGGTCTTACCAATGATGATAGCTCCAGCCTTGCGTAGCAGCTCAACTACCAGCGCCTCCTCTTGCGAAATATGATCTGCCAGTACACGTGAGCCTGCCGTTGTGCGCACACCCTTGACGGCAATCAAATCTTTTATGGCAATTGGCATACCATGAAGTTGGCTGCGGTAGAGTCCGGTACGCATTTCGTGCTCAGCCTGTTCTGCGTCTTTAAGCGCCTGCTCACGCATCACCGTGATAAATGCTTGGATATCGCCATCTAGTGTATCAATGCGTTCGAGCGTCTCCAACACCAATTCGGTGGGTGTTATAACGCCGGAATGTATCTCTTCGGCGATCTCTTGTATAGAAGTGTAGGGCATGTAGAAACCTCAACTAATTTTTTAAGCAATTTGCGCTATCTGCAAATTGCTTCTCTGATTATTGTATTAATTTGAGAGTCTTAAGTAGCGCTATCAAATGTTCCACGAATCTGGCGTATGAAGGTACTGCGTGCAGTCTCTCTAACTTGATCTTTTCACCCAGAGGTTGGTACAGAAAGTCTATATCTACATCGCGCTTTCGTTTAGTACGACTTGCATATGCTTTCTGTACGACAGTCTTGAGTTTCTGCTTGGGCTTCGAGATATCCTCAACCTGCTTAGCCTTTTCAGGTATACTTAGCTCATGAGCGGTGACATCTGTTCCGATTTCCATCAGCAGCGAGGTATGATCTGCCAGCATCCAAGCTTCGATAGCTTGTACAGGAATGATAGGAAGTAAGTCCAGGCATACTTTCTCTCTTTTCTGCTGCACAAGGCTATATCCTGGGTTGTATCGTTGGACTAAAGCCTTCTCATACTTAGGATCATCTGCATCAGCATGGACAATGAGGGCATCATAGCCGTATGAATTACGTGCGGCGTAGAGGATGCTTTCATTGCGGTTCTTTTTTTGATCTTTAGTTAATTCTATAGGAAGCACTAGAGTGTCCATCTGTTTACTTCCATGTTGTGCTAATACCTGCTCGGCAGTTCTGCGAATCACCGGAGATAAAAAGCGTTCATCAGTGGTTCCTTCGCAATACAATGCTAATGTTAATATACTCACTACGATGCTACCTTATTGTTGAATGAGACTATCGCGAACCTTCTGGAGTTGGTCCAGTGCCTCGTCAAGGTTGTCGGTACTGAGATATTTTTTCACCATATCAATCGTGTATATTTCTATCTTCTTGTCTCTATCAACACCTGTTGCGGATGCAGATAGGGTGCTTGGCGGAGTGACTGGAACCATTTTCGTGATCCGTAAGGGCTGAGCATTTTCACCTTGAATGTGTGTTGGCGTGAGTGTTAGAAGTAGTGAATCTATCACATTCGGTTGGCTAATGAACGTAGGAGAATGTGTAGTAATCAACACTTGCCGCAGAGGCTCGTCAGCCTGCTGTACATCAGTAAAGTCTGTCGCCATTTCACGTAGTAGACGAGTCATGTTTTGTAGATGTAGAGTATCTACACCATTTTCAGGCTCTTCCATACAGAGCACACCATGAAATTTAGGATCATTTCTTAACGTGGCAATGGCGAGTAAGCGTAAAGTTCCATCAGAGAGCACTTGTGCTGGAAAAGAGCGCCCATCCGAAGTTTCAGCGGAGATACCATACTCGTTGCTTGCTTCGTTCTTCTTTACACGAATTGTGAAAATGCCCGGCACTAGGTTTGCCATATCACGGGAGACATCAGTTAAAGCAAATTTGTCTTCTGCTTCCATGCGAGCCAGCGTTGCTGGTAGGTTACTACCATTGGTTGCAAGAAAGCGAGGACTTTCAGTTGAACTAGGTCGGCGTAGAGCTTCTGGATTTAGCTGCAAGAGACTCAGTGAGCCTAGTTCTTTACGAGCAGCGGTGGCATGGGACATTGAAGCGACGAGACTCCTGCTCAATATGGTACGATCAAGAGATTTTGGAAACGAAAAGGCCTGCCTAGTTGGTTCTGTCCCTTCATCTTTCTCAAGCGGCTGTTGTTGGCGATCTAACCAAACGGTCAAATTACTCTCTGTATAGGAGATGAAAGTGGTGTCGGGCTTGGACTTTGGTATCTGATTGCTCCTTATGTCAAGCTTATACCTTTTCAGCCAACTGTCAGTTGTTTTGGGAATTGTTTTTAGTGACTCATGTGTAACGTAGTACAACTGACCCAGTTCATCTGGACGCCAGGCTATTTCTACTTCGTAACGCATTCGCCTGTAATTAAGCTCTATTACGTTTTCCAGTTCATCCTGGGTTCGACGATCAACGAGCATTTCGACAGCTAGACGTATGCGGTTACTTGTACGTCCATCTGGAAACTTATGGAACATTTCACGAGGATTTCCACGTAATCCCTGAAATGCGGACAACAAGTCTGTTTCCACTAATCTCGACAACAATTGCAATGCATCGAACAAATTGCTCTTCCCAGAGCCATTCGGTCCGACGATGACTTGAAAGGGAGCCAGCTCTACTTTGAAGTCCTTGAAGGTTTTGAAGCCGTCTATCTCGATCTGTGTAATCATATTCTGCTGCCTTGCGCTATTGCATTCCCTCTACTGCATATGCTAAGCTCTACACGGAAATGCACGACCTGTGTGCATTCTTTTCATGCCTGCCTATTTTTCTAACATTTTGAGGAATTATATCATGACTTATGCTATGGGAGAATATTACGAGCGCGTGAGCGACTACGACTTGGAGTATCAGAGCCAATCGGAGCAGGATGTGCCCTTCTGGAAGGAATTGGTGGTGCGCTACACACCTCAGCGCGTGTTGGAGCTTGCCTGCGGCAGCGGACGGATTGGCCTTGAGCTATTGCGTGGCCTCGGTGATTTTGCGCTAGAGGGCCTGGATATCGCGCCAGAGATGCTGGCTGTGTATCAGCGTAAGTTGGAGCGTGAGCCAGAAGCGCTACAACGACGCGTAACGCTGCATGAAGGCGATATGTGCGATTACGAATTGCCCAATAAGGGAACCTTCGACCTGATCTTCCTGTCCTTCAACTCCGTCAGCCACCTCTATGAGCTTGAGCAACAGCTTAGCACTTTCAAAACTACCTATGACCATCTTACCCTTGGTGGACGCTTTGTTATTGATACCTTTCTACCTGATATCGACTATCTCAGTAATGCTCTCAATCGGCCTTCGTATGTCTACCTAGAGGACGAGATTGAGTCGCCCGCCAATGATTTTACCATGCTACTCTATACGAGCCGCAAGTATGACCAGATTGAACAGGTGCAGCACACCGTCTGGATCCACGAAAAGTTTTTCCTAACAGGCGAGCATGAACGCTACCTGACAAACCTCGATATGCACGTCTTCTTTCCCCGCGAACTGCAATTGCTCTTCCTGGCAACCGATTTCAGCATAGAAGCCATCTATGGTAGTTATGACTGGAAGCCGTTCGGCAAAGGGACGCGGCAAATTGTAGTTGGGCGCAAACGTTGACGCTCCCCCGTTAGAAGTGTTAGAATATATCCTAGTGAATAAGTCGGATTAAGCTAGTGCTAGGCTGTACAAGAGCTGTGCCGCCCGAGGAGATCGTGTGTGGGCACAGGAAGGGAGAGGCAATCGTGTTACGAGTATCTACAAAGGGTGAGTACGGCGTGCGCATAATGGTCGATCTGGCTCGCCACTATAATGGACGCCCCCGTTCTCTGACAGACATTGCGCAAGTAGAGGCGTTGCCGCTGGCATATTTAGAGCAATTGGTGAAGTTGTTACGCGAGGCTTGTCCCTCCTTGGTAACGAGCACGCGTGGAGCACATGGCGGCTACCGCCTGAGCCGTAGTCCAGACAAGATCACGATGGGCGAGATAGTACGTGTGCTGGAGGGACCAATAGCACCAATGATCTGTGCCGTTGAAGGGGATATGACACAGGTGTGTGGCTTCCTCGACTCGTGCAAGACGAAGTATCTCTGGGCTAAGGTACGCGATGCAGTTGCCCATACGCTTGATACGATGACTCTGGCCGACTTGATGAACGAGTCATCGGAACAAGACAAAGGTATGCCTGCTCATTTCATCGCGCTCTCTGACGTTCATGTAGGGGCTTTCTACATCCCTAAACAGCAGGGCGAACCCGAAGTTCGTCCCCTGTCATAAATCATTGCATTAGGAAGGTGTGTTTCGGTAATGGTATCTGAACTGGTAATTAAGAATCTTCATGCAAATATTGAAGGTAAGCCAATCCTGCGCGGTGTGGACTTGGTGGTGCGGCAGGGTGAAATACATGCCCTGATGGGACCAAATGGCTCTGGCAAGAGCACGCTGGCAAACGTGATTATGGGCAACCCAAAGTACGAAGTGACCGACGGTGAGATCTGGTTTAAGGGCGAGAATATTCTGGAGTACTCTCCCGACCGCCGCGCACGTATGCGCCTGTTTCTGGCTTTCCAGTATCCCATGGCTATTCCGGGTGTGAGCGTGGCTAATTTTCTCCGTCGCTCGCTTGAGGCTGTGCGCGAGGGCAATAAGCCATTGGAGGAGGGTGAGAATCCTACAGGCAAGGTGAGCAAGCGCAAAAGTACTGCTCCTGGTGAGTTTCGCAAGTTGCTGCAGGCCAAGATGAAACTGCTCAAAGTGGATAATAGTTTCATTAACCGCTCTATCAATGATGGCTTCTCTGGCGGTGAGAAGAAGCGTGCAGAAATTCTGCAAATGGCGCTACTGGAGCCTGAGATTGCTCTCATGGACGAGACCGACTCTGGCCTGGATATTGACGCGCTCAGGATTGTGTCAGAGAGTGTTAATGCCTTGACAGGCCCTAACCTGGGTATCTTGCTCATCACACACTACCAGCGTATGCTCAGCTACATCGAGCCTGACTTCGTGCATGTGATGTTTGATGGTCGTATCGTCAAGTCAGGTGGTAAGGAACTGGCGCTGGAGTTGGAGGAAAAAGGCTACGAGTGGCTCAAGCCCGCTGATGCAGGGAATGAGGTGACTGTCGATGCTTAGTGCGATGGCAACGGGCTTCTCGCGTGGCGCAGTAGAAGAACTGTCGCGCCAGAAGGGTGAGCCTGCATGGATGTTGCAGAAGCGCCTGCATGCCTGGGAAGTCTACGAGACTACGCCAACTCCGTTGGGCCGCCGTGGCGACCTAGGTACATTGCGGGCAATCTCCAATTTCAAATTTCAACAGTTGACGCCGTTTGTCCCTGCGTACAAAGGCGAAAAATTGTCCGCAGCTATAGAAGAATCACTGCACGGCTCACTGGTCAACGCACAGGCTGGCCTGATCGTACAGCACAATGGTTCGGTCATTCACACGCAGTTGAGAGAGGAACTTGAACAGCAAGGGGTGATCCTCACCGACCTGGATACAGCGGTGCGCGAGTATCCTGAACTAGTGCAAAAGTACTTTATGACCGAGTGTGTACCAGTAGAAAGTAACAAGTACACAGCACTGCACGCCGCCTTCTGGAGCAGCGGCTTCTTCCTCTATGTTCCTAAGAGCGTCGAAATCGAAAATCCTATCCTGGCGCAGGTCTGGATTGATGCAGCTATGGCTGCTACCTTCTCTCATACGCTCGTTGTGGCCGACGAGATGAGCAGTGTGCGCTTCGTCGAAGAGTACACCTCTGATGTTGCACAGGAGCACCTTGCACTGCTTGACGATGTCGTGGAGGTATATGCTCAGCCTGAGTCGCGCGTCGAATTTAGTAATCTGCAGGACCTAGGACAGAACATCTGGAATATTACGAATAAGAACGCTGTCTACGGCAAAGATGGCAGCGTCACATTTGTGATAGCCAACTTGGGCAGTAAGCTCACACACGAGACCATTGGAGCCAGCCTTAGGGGCAACGGCAGTGCAGGTGAATTGGTAGGCATCTTCTTTACCGACAACGATCAGCGCTATGCCATCAACACCCTCTCTGATCATGCAGCTCTCTCGACCAATGCGGAGACACTTGTCAAGGGTGTACTCACCGATGAGTCGCGTGTCGAGTTTGATGGCATGATCCGCGTACGCTCTAAGGCGCAGCAGACGGCCTCCTTCCTCTCGGCACATGGCTTGTTGTTAAGCAAGAAGGCCCGTGCCGAGCTGATTCCTGGCCTAGAAATTGCAGCGAATGAGGTCAGTGCCAGTCATGGTGCCACCAGTGGTCAGATCGACGAGGAACAACTCTTCTACCTAATGGTACGTGGTATTCCTCGCCAAGAGGCTGAACGTATCATCGTGCAGGGTTTCTTCGAGCCTGTGTTACAACGCATTCCCTTGGAGAATCTGCGCATTCGCTTACGCCGTAGTATCGTGCGTCGTATGCGGGGAGCCTATCAGGCCGAGGCTGACACCTGGGTCGATGCCCAGGAGCGCTGGGAGATTGAGGATGTCGATGAGAGCGCTATTAGTCTGGATGAACACTCCGAAGAAGAAATCAAGCTTACCGAATATTAGTAGGAGCGAGGAGGAGGTAAGGTGGGTGCGAACCCTTGCTCTCGCCCTTGAAGGGAAAAACTATGTTACTATCGGATAATGCTGCCGCAACCCATGCGCCACAGTTGACCTACAAAGGAAGATGGACCGCTTACGATATTCGTGACGATTTTCCTATCTTGTCGCAGCAAGTGCATGGTAAACCCCTAGTCTATCTCGATAGCACTGCCAGTTCGCAGAAGCCAAATGCCGTCATTGATGCCATGAACGTCTACTACCGGACCTACCATGCTAACGTACATCGTGGCGTGTACCGGATCAGCGAAGAGGCAACGGCAGCAATGGAAAAGGCCCGCGTTAAGATAGCGCGCTTCATCAATGCCCGCCAAAGCAAGCAGGTTATTTTCACAAACAGCACGACTGGCAGCATTAACCTCGTTGCTTATAGCTGGGGCTACGCTAATATTCATGCTGGCGATCTCATCGTCCTGACCGAGATGGAGCATCATAGTAATCTCGTTCCCTGGCAATTGCTTGCTCAGCGTAGCGGCGCTCGTCTCGAATTCATTCCCGTCACAGATGATGGTTTGTTGCGCTTGGATGTATACGAGCAATTGTTGCAACAGCAGCCCAAGTTGGTAGCGTTCACGCATATGTCGAATGTGCTGGGCACGATCAATCCGGCGCAGCAGATGATTGCGCAAGCCCATGCAGTAGGTGCGCTTGTTCTGCTTGACGCAGCGCAGAGTGTGCCGCATCTGCCGCTGGATGTGCAGACACTTGATGTGGATTTTCTGGCTTTCAGTGGGCATAAAATGCTGGGTCCGACAGGTATAGGCGTGCTTTATGGCAAGCGTGACCTGCTCGAAGCGATGCCGCCATTCATGGGTGGTGGTGACATGATACGCACAGTGCAGTTGCGTCAATCAAGCTGGAATGACCTGCCGTGGAAGTTTGAAGCGGGTACCCCAGCGATCGCCGAAGCAATCGGTCTAGGCGCAGCAGTTGACTACCTTAATGCTTTAGGCATGGAGCAGGTGAGACAGCACGAGCAAGAAATGACGACCTATGCGATGGCACAACTCCAGGCCATTGCTGGACTCACGATCTACGGTCCGTCACCTGCACAGCGTGGTGGAGTAATCTCTTTTACGCTGGATGATATTCATCCGCATGATCTGGCCTCTATCCTTGACCAGGAGACGGGTGTGGCAATACGTGCAGGACATCACTGCGCGCAACCCCTCATGGAACGCTATGAGCTGGCAGCCACCGCTCGCGCCAGTTTCTACGTATATACAGTTAAGGAAGATATTGACACTCTGGTGCAGGGGCTAAAAAAAGCACAGAAGATTTTCGCCCTGTAGGGGCCCGGTTTACCGTGCCCCCTGCAGCCAACCCAGGGCACAATAAATTGGGCCCCTATCGCGAAAATGTGATGGCCACGCAGAGAAGAGGGTATGTATATGTCAATGGACTATCGTGAATACATTCTGGACCACTACCGCAATCCACGCAACTATGGAAAGCTTGAACATCCCACTGTCCATAGCGAAGATGTGAATCCCTTGTGTGGAGATCAGCTCGGCATGGATCTGCTGGTCGAGGGAGATCACGTCACGGCGATACGCTTTCAGGGGCGTGGCTGTGCTATTAGCCAGGCTGCGGCATCCATGCTCTCCGAGATGGTCGAGGGTAAGACGGTAGAAGAAGTCGTGCAATTAGGCAAGGAGGATATTCTTGATGCACTGGGTGTTCCGATCAGCCCAGCGCGTATGAAATGCGCCTTTTTATCCTTGCGTGTACTGCATCGCGGACTGGCTATTGCTGGCTTAGAAAAAACTAAAGAGGAAGAAGAGTAGAGCGCACTATGGCGGATTTTATCAAAGTAGCAGATGTAAATGAGATAGAAGAGGGCGCAATGATGCAGGTGGAGGCAGACGGTGAGCTAGTCTGTCTAACAAAAGTAAATGGTACTGTCTTTGCCCTTAGCGATAATTGTACTCATATCAGTGGCCCACTGAACGAAGGAGAGCTGGAAGAGTATGAGGTCACCTGCCCGTGGCATGGTGCGCAGTTTGATATCCGCACGGGTAGGGTTTTGTGCGGACCTGCACAGCAGGATGTGCCAACCTACCCGGTCAAAGTAGAGGGCGAGTCAATTTTCATTAGTCTCCCAGACGAAGCATAGTAGTCAGTGACCGCAAGGCTCGCCCCTGCTATACATGCGGTTTTTTTTGCCCTTGACGTTTGTTCTAAAATCCTCTACAATAGCCCACAATCTCAATGTATTCAGGGGGGTTATGGAAGGCAGATCACATCTCCTAGTTGCTCTAGCCGCCGGAGTTGTTCTTGACAGTGTGGTTCACTTGACGGGTGACCCGCTCACACTAGCGAAGACTGTCCCACTCATACTGCTGGTGAGAAAAGCAGTGTATTATCTGGCAGTAGGATTCGGTTCACTTTTACCGGATATTGACAATGCGCGTAGTACGCTGGGACGTCGCTTTGGTATCGTGAGCAAAGAAATTCAGCGTATTGCGGGGCACCGTACACTATTCCATAGTTTGCTTGGGCTTGCACTAGGGTCATTACTAGCTATCGGTGCAGAACAGGTGGTAATCTATTTACTGAAGCAGCGTAGCTTGTTTCTGCCAGCATCGTTTATAGCTGGTTCACACCTCGTTTTCTTCGGCGTCCTGTTTGGCTGCATTATGCACATAGCTGCAGATGCCTTGACGCTAGGTGGCGTTCCGCTACTGTGGCCCAGCCACAAGCGTTATGGCTTTCCGCCCAATTCACACTGGCGTTTTCGCACAGGCACATGGCCTGAGTTTGTCATTGTCTGGTCATTTATAATTCTAGTCGGCATCGGCATCTGGCAATCCGTTATCTTCATATAAGGGTGACATGAAGAAATTTGATAGCAGGGTACAAGAGCGGGTAGCTTGGCTGCTACTAGCTGTCATAGTAATCGTCTATGTAGTGTTCATTAGTCAGCAGGTTCTACTAAGGTACGACATATTTAAAGCTACAGCGTTTGATCTGGGCAACATGGACCAGGTTCTTTGGAATACTCTGCATGGCCGTCCTTTCCAGTTTACCAATCAAGGTGTCGATTGGTATGGGCCACCTACACGTCTGGCTATTCATTTTGAGCCAATCATCTTGCCACTCTCCTTGCTCTATCTTTTTCAACCACAGCCGTATATTCTCTTAGTCTTTCAAACGCTTGCCCTTGCATTGGGGGCGGTACCTGTCTTCTTGATAGCGCGTCGGCGTGTGGCAGAGTTCCCTTTATTTGCAGTAGTAATGGCGGCTATGTACTTGCTCATGCCTGCTTTGCTCGGCATCAATCTCTTCGATTTCCATCCCGTGAGTCTGGCTACGCCGCTACTGCTGTATGCCGTCTTAGCTATAGACTGCAGACGCTATATGTGGGGTATAGTTGCTGTGATCCTGGCCGCTGCTTGTAAAGAAGACGTGCCGATGACTGTCGCGCTACTTGGCTTATTGCTGGTCTGGAAATATAAATTACCACCACGCTTAGGTACGGTGCTCATTGTTGGGGGTCTACTGTGGAGTCTACTCGCGTTCTTTGTGATTATTCCTCATTTCTATCCCGGAGCGCAGCACAACAACTATTGGTATCGCTATGAGGCTTTAGGTAGCTCACCAGGTGCTGCAATAGTCAATATCCTGTTACATCCCTGGTTGCTGTTCACAACATTTATCACCCTTGACCGCTTCTACTATCTAGTAAACCTTTTACGCAGTACAGGATTTCTAGCATTGCTTGCGCCAGAGTGGTTACTGCCAGCCTTACCCGCTCTCGCTATTAACTTGCTCAGTACCGATTCATTGCTCTATAGCGGTGTCTTCCAGTATAACGCTACCATTATTCCTTTTATTATGCTCGCCTCCATCGAAGGTACCCGCCGCATCATTATACTCTGGCATATATGGCGTGGAGACTTCACAGCGTTGCTCTCTACGAAAAACGTAATCGTGCAACAGAAAACCTTACTGGCAAGGTTCATGCAAGGAGTAAGCATCAGCTTGTTGCACCGATTTCGATGTATGACGGTTACGCTCGCGCAGGCGGGAAACCGTCAATGGCAGCGATTTAGCGATAGCATGATACCTCTAGCCAAAAGCTTGGGAAATGCACGTCTGCAACAAGTACTCTATGGCTGGCTGCTGGCTATGTGTATCTTCAATTTTGTCATCATGGCCCCTCTGCTTAGTGCCTTCTGGCCGGATCATCCACTGGGGAGCCGCGAACAACATATTGAGCATTTGCTTGCTATGATTCCTCCCAGCGCCTCTGTTAGCGCAAGTAGTACACTCAACCCGCATCTGAGCCAACGCCTGTATATCACCCTATTTCCTGAGATCACCTTCTCTTCTTCGGTGAAACATGTCAACAACATAGTACAATATATTATTGTTGATCTCGACAGTCTGTTCCCTGAAGACCGTGTTAAGACCACTAACGAACTCAATCAATTGGTGAACTCTGGCCAATTCCGTGTCCTAGCACGTGCTGAAGGTGTAGTATTGTTAGCACGGGCCTTCCACCAGAGGAAATTGTTGAGCGATGAAGAGTGATAGCTCTTGGAACCTTGCTTCAAACGTGCTATAATCGGGACATGAACAATGCCTGATGCGATTATAGTAACAGCATGACGGGCAGCAAGGAGTTGTAGGAGGCAGAGAAAATGTCCCATAACCCATTCTTTGATGATCTCCACACGTGTGTAGTCAGCCAATATACCAACCAGGAAGGTGGATAGCATGGAAGGGTTACAACCTAAACAGGTCTCTCAGCAAACGTCACAATCATCAGCTCCCGAGACTACCAGTGACCTAGAGACCATAGACATGCGACAAGAGGAGGCGCGTACAGTACGCTATGCTGTTGGCAAGCTCAACGACTTCCTCCGCTGGTTTCTGGCCGTATTAGAGGTGGCACTAGGATTACGTTTTCTCTTCATGCTGATTGCCGCGCACCCAGATAACCTGTTCACTGGATTTCTCTATGCGTTGACCTCTATTGTGCTAGTTCCCTTCGTCGGTATTTTAAGCTCGCCTGCCGCCGTTCCTCATTCTCAGGGCCCTGTTCCGACGTTCGATTTGCCGACGTTGATCGCTATGTTGGTCTACTGGCTCATCTTTTGGGCCATTAGACGGTTCCTGCACATTCTTGTCTCTAGTCCAGAGGAGCCAACGAGCTAGTGTGAGCATGTATCACGCCCTAGGGGTAGGGCAACGCAATCCCAGGGCGTGATACATCTAGTACTTGATGAGCGCGAAGACATCGTGGCCTTTAAGGTGCTCACGTCCTTTGAGGAAGGTAAGCTCGACCAGAAAAGCAATACCAGCGATATGGCCACCCAGTTCCTCTACCAGTTCTATAGCCGCCGAAACGGTGCCACCTGTCGCCAGTAGGTCATCGACTATCAAGACTCGCTCGCCAGGCTTGATTGCATCTGCGTGTAGCTCTACGACGTTGGTGCCATACTCCAGTGCATATTCCACACTACGTGTTTTGAAGGGTAGCTTGCCGAACTTGCGTACAGGCACAAAGCCACAGTTGAGCAAGTATGCCAAGGGAGCAGCGAAAATAAATCCTCGCGACTCTACACCGACCACAGTCTGTATGCCAGAACCAGCATAGTGTGCAGCAAGACGTTCTAGGGCGGAGCGAAATGCAGTAGCATCCTGTAACAAGGGAGTGATATCCTTGAACAGCACACCTTTTTGCGGAAAATCAGGGATATCGCGAATCCAGTCTTCCAGTCGTGTAGAGTCTGGTGTTGACGACATAAGTCGTTCTCTCCTCTATATTCTATGGGAGTGCGAGGGCAGGGCGACCACAAGGGACTGCCCCTACAATACCCGTTATGCCTTTATTGCATGTATAATAGTGGCGATCCCTTATGGTCACCATGCTTTCTAGTCCACTACGTTTTGCAGTATATCCTAGTATGCAAACTCATGCAAGCACCAGTTCACTTTTCTCGCGATGCCATCTCCATCTCACACAGCACCCTGAACAAGGCGTCTATACCCTTTTTGCGATCTCGATCCACCTGACGCTTACTAATACAGAGGCGCGCACCAATCTGTGGAATACTCACTCGGGTATGGGATTTGAAGTAACGGTATTGGAGGACTTCATAGATACGAGAGCTACCTTCGTGATGTCCTGTATGGCCACGTAGTTTTTCGCACGCCTCATGCAGTATCTTACTGACTAACATCCCTTTGTCAGTGACTGAGAGCAGCAATTGAGTATCTGCACGGGCATAGACCAGATTGAGAGAGGCTAAGTCGCTCTCACCCAGAAATTTTATATTATTGAGATTTTTCAAAGCTTGTTCCAGTGCTTTGATGGTAACATCGCTAGGAGGAAGCGTGCATATGTTGCTCACAAAGGTGCGAAAGAGAGCGCTCTCACTCAATTCAGGCATCTTGCTCCCACTTGCATCGTTTCTGCGCACCTCGTTCTTAAACTGCTCCTGTTGAGCTTCGTTGAAGCAGGCTTTCCAGAGATGCGAGAAGTGGGGAAACAGGTCATCATATGCCTGCTTTTTCACACGTTCAAAGCATGTAGTATCTATGCTATTACTGTGCAATTTCTCCTCGAAGAGGAGGTGACAGACGCGATGAATGAAGAAGGGATGTCGACCAGCCAACTCCAGAATGAATGAGATCTCTGCATCAGTGAAGGGGTAGCCTACAGTCGCTGCGGGGGTAGTAATGAGTTGGTGTGCTTCTTCTGACGTGAAGGGACCCAGGCGCAAGGTAATAAAAATGTTGAAAAAGGGGGAGCCTACGATATTTTGATGACAATAGGTATCCAGAGAGGCGAAGGAGGCCGTGATATAAGAGACCATCCCATTGTTAGCCTCGGCTCGGAGGAAGGAAAAGAAATTCGCGTCGAAGTGAAGATTGCGTGTCACCGTGTCAAAACCATCCAGGAGCAACACCGGATGAATACCATGTGTATGAATGTGGCGCAGTAGTGTACTAAAACTCTCTTCACCGGCTGCTTGGGGTAGAGAGATGCTGAGACGGTCTCTATTCTGCTCAATCAGTTGTGTGCAGATGGTACGGAAAAAGTCTGGACGAGTGTGATGCAGATGTTGATTAAAGTCAATGAAGGCAAAGAGATATGCCTGCAACTCAGCTTCGACCCCAAAGCGCCGTTGCATCTCATGAGTACGCAGACAGTGGAGAACAGAAGATTTCCCGATGTGTTGCAACCCGACCAAAGAGACACTCTGCTGATTTTTGATAAGTGAATAGAGTTGGCTCATCAGGCGAGCACGCCCAAAGAAGTACGTTGGATGCTGTAGTGCTCTGGCATGACTATACGGATTATGTGGGGGTTCCATGATAAGAGCCTCCTGAGTTCATTGACGCCAAGCGCCACATAATATTGCATTGAGCAGTTCACCCCTTTGTTCACCGCCTAATGATGAAGTAGAGAAACAAGCTTCCAAAGTCTAGCCAAATGTAGTGGTTTTTTGGCGTTTTATGGACGCTATTCTTTCTTGACAGGCGTCTCTGCCCCATTATACTTCAGTGCAGAGCAGCTTGACAATCGTGTTGAATGTTGTTGCACAGCAAGCCTAGAAACAAACATCTGCATCCCCGACCTGTCCGCCTGAATGTCAAGGGCAGGTGGGGAGCAGAGATAAGTAACCCGTGTTCCTCTGACTGGCACATACTATTGTCGAAACGCTCATTATTATAGTATGTCGTGTCGATCATACATATATCGGCCGGGATAATGGCGATAGCGCGGGCGTATAAGCGAAACGCCAGTCAGCAGCCCGATGATGAAGGATACGAGGGTCAGAATAACTGTCGTGTCAAAGTTCATTATGAAACTCCACTTTCTGGGGGTGTAGCCCCTCCGATTAGCTCTCTGCTAGTAATGGCGCGGTCTCCCAAGAGAGATGCCGAAAAGCAAGCCAAGAACGAACGATATCAGCACTAAAATCGCAACTATGTCAAAGGGAAACATGTCTTTCCTCCTTCCTATTAAGAATGATATATGCATGTATGTGCCTTTGCATTACGAAATAGTGCCACGAGTATGCCCTCACTCTAGGTCTTAAAAGAGGAATATGTCTTTCCCACTTTCTATACCTATGATACGTGCATATATGTGCCTTTGCATTACAAAATAGTGCCACGAGTATGCCTATACCATAGATGTGTCAAATAAATATCTATCATAAATGAGTCATTTGAAAATAAAGACGTTTAAAAGGCGGGTGTCTTAAAAAAGAGAAACGATATACAGTGCTTGCAGGTAAGGAGGGCATTTCTAGGGCATTTCTATGACATGATTTCTATTGTCTCCATGCTACACTCAAAAAAGCGAAGGGCACTCAGGTGTGCCCAAAAAAGTAATTGGAGAAAGTTATGGAGCAGTTACAGATTAGTCATCTCCGGCAACTCACGCCGAGTAATCCATTTTTGCACTGTGAACTTCTTGAAGGGCAAAACCCGAACGAAACGGCACTAGAGATTCCCCTCTTCGACTTTGCGAGTACAAGTCACGAGATGGGAGCACGCCTCATCTCCATCCCGCCCAGGCGAGCTTTTGCGCGGCACATTCATCCCAATGCGTACCATTTTATCACTATCATTGAAGGCACCGGTATTATAGAATATGATTCTAAAGTGTATACCCTAAAACCAAACGAGTGCTGTCTGGTAAGGAAAGGAATTGTGCATAAGCTTGGGGCAGGCGAAGATGGACTACTAGCAATGGTCGTGAATACCCCTACATACGATAATGGCGACCAGGCACATGTCCATTATATGGAGGAAGAGACACTGCACAGCGTCGAGATTGAGTAGTTTTGATATACGCAAGCACCCCATCGTAAATAAGCATGAGATGGAGTGTCTGAGAAGTGCTCAAGTCTGGCACAAGGAGGCATTATGTCGCTAATAGCAGACGACCAACCCTCAAAAGAAGGTATACAGAGTTTGCGTGAAGCGCTCAGGCTTGGGCTAGCCGTCGTATCAGAAGTATGGTCTCACAGCACAGACGACTGGGTGACTAGTGTTCACGCCGCAGATATAGACGGAGATGGAGATATTGAGGTGCTAGTTGGCTCGCGAGAAGGCAGTGTGCGCGTGCTGACACGGAAAGGTATAGTCAAGTGGCAGTTTGAGGAGCGTAGCGACTGGTTTGGGACCGTCTTTGGCGTGAACACTGCTGAGTCGATAACAGGAGCACGTGTCATCGTTGGATCGCGGGACAATAAGGTCTACGCCTTCAATGAAACGGGACAGAAGTTGTGGTCCTACACTGCAGAGCAGGTGGTGCGTCGTGTACGTGCCTACGATATAGATCATGATGGCAACGTTGAGGTCGTATTTGGCTCTGAAGATTGGTCTGTCTATGTCCTGTCATCCATAGATGGTGCATTACTGTGGCGCTACCCAACCAATGGTTGGGTTCGTGCTGTTTTCTCAGCCGATATAGACGGCGACGGGGAAATAGAGACACTTGCTGCTTCCGGTGACAAGCACCTCTATGTCCTTGACAGTAAAGGTGAGTTGAAATGGAAGTACAATGTTGAAAGCAAAATTCATGCTATCTACGCTGTCGATCTTGATAGAGACGGCATCGTTGAAATTCTGATTGCTTCGGATGCCAAAGATATCTATGCTCTAACGCCAGACCGTCAAAAGAAATGGTCTTTCTCTCCTGAGAACAGAATACACTCTATTAGCGTTGAAGATTTTAATAAAGACGGTTATCTTGAGGTGATTGCTGGTTCAGAAGACGAACACATCTATTTTTTAGACCACCAAGGCAGATTGCTCTGGAAACATTTTCTCGGGTCTCGCATTTTCAGCATTTTTGCTATTGATCTGGACCGAGATGGCATACTAGAAATTCTTGTTGGCTCCGATGATGATAACGTACACCTTCTCCGTGTCGAGCTGACAGAGGGTTTACTGAGTAAAATCCACGCTTGCCATCAAGCTATAAATCACTATTCTCCCGAACTCCTTCCCTTGTCTCCGACAGAATGTACGCTCCTGCAGGACCTTGCGGAAACCAAGTCCACACCTTCACCTACTACCACACAAGTAGAGCAAGCTTTTGCTGCACACGACTATCTGCAAGCCTTATCTACTCTAGTCAAGCTAGAACAGCAACGCGTTGAGGTACTTTGGCAGATAGAAGTGAAAGGCATTCGTTCTCTCCGTTTCGGCAACATTGCCGAGGCAGGCACACTTGACATGGTAATAGGAACCGATATGGGCGAAGTGCAAGCCTTTAATATACGAGGAGAGAGATTGTGGACATTTCCCTGGCACGACCGTATTCGCTCGGTTCGTTTAGGGGACATTGATGGTGATGGCGAGCTTGAGGTGGTGGTAGGGACACTTGATGGTCATGTGTGTGCTTTGGACAGGGATGGCAAGACGATCAAGTGGAACTACACCGTAGACGATGCAATCCAAAGTATCTCTATCGTTCCCCCTACATCTCAGCAGGACTATACAGAGGTGACCCTCGGGTCAGAGAATAAACGTATCTATATCTATGGAAGGGATTATCTGCCTGTTACAGAACCAATCATAACGCCTGAGGGTATTAATACAGTTATTACTTATGATCTTAATAAGGACGGAATACAAGAGATTATTGCAGGAGGTATTGATAACAATGTCTATGCCTACACACGTGAGGGCGAATTACAATGGACCTACCCGACACGTGACCGCATCAAAGTACTGCATGTCACAGATATTGATGACGACGGTCGAGTAGAAATCATCATCGGCTCCGAGGATCGCTATGTTTATGTCCTCAACGATCAGGGCGCTCTCAAGTGGCGCTATCACGCACGTCATCGGGTCATGGATATTGACGCAGTTGATATCGATGGAGATGGTCAGATAGAGGTGCTTGTTGGAGTGGGCGATGGCTTTGTCTATGTCTTGAATGGAAGCGGGGACTTGCTTTGGCGCTATCAGGCAAATGATCGCGTTCGTGTGGTACGTGCGGCAGATATAGACAACGACGGTGTGGTAGAGATCGTTGTCGGCTCAGAAGATCGATTATACTTGTTGCGAGTAATAGATCGGCGACAATATCAAGAGTACCTAGCGCTATGTCGGCAGGCATTGCTTACAGGACGTTCTCACGGGGAGCTTATCTACACTCTGTCATTAGAAGCGGATCCCCATCTGCGCTCGTTTGCCCTCATGGAACTGGCCACCTATCCTGAGCTAACAGAGCATGACTTTGAGCGCTTTCGCCCTCTCCTTACGGACCCCTCCCACGAAGTAAGGACGAGGCTTGCTAAGGTGATCGCATCTATTTATCAAGCGAACCCTAGTTGCGCTCGTGACTATCTTGATCTGCTCTCTTCTGACCTTAGCAATGACGTTCGGTTAGCTTTCATCAATAGCTTACCATCTCTGACGCAACAAGACCCACAAGTCGGCTTTAAATACTTAGACCGTTTTACGCGCAATATCAAGAAGTTGATACGGCGCACCATTGTGCGCGAATTAGACCAGCTTACACCTATGTTTGAGCAGCAAGTGTTTGAGCTTCTACTCAATACTATTGGTGATAAAAAAGCAGAGTGGATACGCCAAGAGTCGGCGCGTGTGCTTGCTCACTATTTTGATGTTCACACGCACATGCTGGTAACGGGTACACGTTTATTAATGACGAAGGGAGTGGACTGTTCTCTCTGCGAATTGATTATGCGTTGCGCTAAGGTGCCCGTTGTACAAAATATTTTCAGTGCATTGGCAGGTCTGCTCTCGGATCTGACGGCAGACACTATTCTTGCAAGACTCAAAGGTGCTGTAGAGGCATTGGAGCAAACAAGAGCGCTTACCAACGGTGAAAGCATGTGGGCAATGCACTATGAGTTCTACCGATTGCATTGTATGTGTACCATCGACGAGATTGCTGGTTACAGATGTTCGCTAAAGATGATGCCAACGGGTGATGAAACCCATTTTACAGATACGCTCCAAGTGTTACATGGTCTGAACGAGCCTGTCACCGTTCTCAAGACCTACCTGAGGCGTGAGGGGTTAGGAGATCGTCTCGCTAGCCTCCTAGAGGCAACGCATGCCATTGAAGCATTGATGGCAGATATAGAAGAATGTAGTTACTTCAAATGGTGCGGACAGCAGCAATTTCCAGATCTGTCTATTCTCAGGCTACTCTTGACGCGCTGGCATGCTATCGTGCTAGCAGAGATTGCACGACTGCGCGGTAAAGCAGAGCTGCGCGCAGAACTACAAACGCAACGCGTGCGACAGGAAACCCAAGTCACTGTCTGGCTAAGAATCCATAATGGTGGGCGTAGCCCGGCCGATAATGTCATGGTAACTCTGATGCCCAGTGATGCTTTCATCGTAGTGGGAGTAAGTAAACAGCAATTTGTAACCATTTCGACACGAGATGCCGTGCGGGTGGAGTTTACGGTACGTCCTCTTAAGCCCTCTTTGCGTCTCTGCTTCGAGATCGTTTATGACGATGCAGAGCATAGAGGAAAGGAAATGCAATTTGCAGATCTGTTAGAACTAGTAGTAATGGAGCAAGAGTTCAGACCTATCCCCAATCCCTACATAGCAGGTCAGCCAATCAGAGACTCAAATATGTTCTATGGGCGTGATGAGGAGTTAAAGTTTTTACAGGAAAATCTTACCCGTCTTTCGACAAACACGGTAATCGTACTGTATGGTCAGCGCCGTTCTGGTAAGTCTAGCCTGCTCTACCAGTTACGCAACACCTCTCTTTTATCCCCACACGTTCCCGTGTATATTGATATGCAAGGTTTGATGCTCTCCAATAGCACAAGTAGATTGCTCTTCAAAGTGGCACGTACTATTCATCAGGATTTGCAAGAGCAAGGTGTGATAGTGGTACCACCACAACTTGCTCCTTTTGAAGAAGATGCAACCTTTGCCCTCGATATTTTTCTGGATGAAGTGCAAGATAGGCTCAAGAGGCGCAATCTTGTCTTACTAATTGACGAGTTTGAGATGCTGGAAGAGCAAGTCCGCCAAGGAAGGGTCGACAAGGAGATTTTTGACTATCTGCGCAGTCTGATGCAGCATCGCCGAGGCATCCATTTCTTGCTAGCAGGCACCCATACTCTTGAGCAGTTCACATCTGGTTACTGGTCGGTCTTTTTCAATATTGCTCGTCACAGTCGGCTCTCAAAGCTCAGTGAAGAAGCCGCACACAAGCTGATTACCAGCCCAGTCGAGGGTAGCATAACATATGACCCATTCGCCATTGAGAAAATTCATCATCTTACAGGTGATCAGCCATACTTAATTCAATTGATTTGCAACGTGCTGGTAGAGCACTGTAATAGCTGTCGCAAAAGTTATGTTACTATCAACGACGTGAACGTTGTGCAAGAAGAGGTGATGGAGACCGGGCATATTCTCCTCAATTGGATTCGTGAGCAGTCGACGACAGATGAGCGCGTTGTACTCTCCGCAGTAGCGCAAGAGAGCGGTGACGACGGTCATTATGTCTCACTTACTGATATTGAGGCCATCTATCGTGATAACGGCCTGCCCTATCGAAAGAAAGAGGTATTACAGGTATTACATCACTTGAAGCAGCGTGACATCATAGATGTATCGGAGGGAACGCGTTTTAGGATACCCGTTGGTCTGACGTGCAGGTGGCTACGCGAAGCCAAGCCCTTGCGACAGGTGATGCTGGAGGAGAATTTGCTCCCTTCGTAACTGTTGACTTAGCACGTGTGTTGTGTTACTATATGTGCTGAAATATCGAAGATATGAGCACATATCCTCCTTCATGACACGTTCTGAAATGTTGAACTGGCTAATCAAGTAGCGAGGTGGTTAGCAATGAGTATACCTTCCTGGACCAGCGTCCTCCAGGATATCATCGGATCACACAACGAGCGCCAGAAGATAGCTACGGCTCTGGATATTACAACGACAACTCTTTCTCGTTGGGCTAACTCAGAATCCAAGCCGCAACGGCCTGACTTGATTCGTCTCTTACAGGTTGTGCCATCACAATATCGCCAGGAATTTCTGGAGGCACTTGAAGAAGAATATCCTGATGCTCACACTTGGCTGCTAGACGACACTGACGCCACTGGTTCTATTGACTCCGATTTTTTCGCTCAGGTGCTCAATGTGCGCACTACTACAACAGAGAGCCTTCTTTTCTGGCGTATTAGTGATATGGTGTTAAGAAAAGCTCTTGATGAACTTGACCCCAACCAACTCGGAATGTCCATTAAGTTGATTCAATGTATGCCTCCTTCTCACGATGGGAAAATACGCAGTCTGCGTGAGATTGCTGGAAAGGGGACTGCTCCCTGGACGGCAGATCTCGAACACGAAGTGATTTTTCTCGGGCTAGAGTCTATGTCAGGGTATACAGTAGAGGTGCGTCATGTCATTAACCACGATGACCTCTACAAGAATACAACATTTCCCGCTTATAGGGGCGAGTATGAGTTCAGTGCTGCCGCTTACCCTATTTGTCTCGAAGGGCGTATTGCAGGATGTCTTCTTGCTGCCAGCCGTCAACCTGGACATTTCTCACAACAACGGCTTGCCCTGCTTGCTACATTTAGTAACCTGATCGCTCTTGCACTCAACAAAGATGAGTTTTATTCTCCAGAATTAGTGGATATGCGCGTCATGCCTCCACCAGAGAAACAACAGCCCATTGTAGCGACCTTTAGAGAACGCGTCTGGGAGAAATTCCGAACGCTAGCGCAAGGTCAAGAGCGTCCTAGCAATCAGGCGGTGGAGCTGCTTGTCTGGCAGGAGATTGAGAGCGAACTACTCAAGCTCCCTATAGATTCTTCCAGTTCCTATAGCGTGTAGTGCTTGTTCCCCTTGGGTGGCGAATTTTTTGTGTTGATGCCGTGTTTGTGCATAAGATAACGCAGTTGCTCGACCTTGGAGAGACCGAGCAGCATAGCAGCTTGCTGCCGATTGTAACTTGTTGCCTCTAAGGCCCAGCGCACAAGGTATTGCTCAAGGCGTTCAATGATCCTCTCTAGGCAGACAGCCTCTTGTGGGTGGGTCTTCAACCATTGTTCCCAAGGGTCGTAGCAGAAACATTCCTGCTGTCCGTTCTGGCTAACGATCTCCTGTGGTAAATAGCTCTGCTGCAATTCCTTGCCATCGTGTAAAATTATAGCTTGCTCAATAACGTTCCTGAGTTCGCGTATGTTGCCAGGCCAACTGTAGGCAAGTAGAGAGCGTTGTGCTTCGGGTGTAACCTGTTGCATGCTACGTCCATGCAACTTGTTGAAATCTTCTAAGAAGCGCGATGCAAAGAGCGGTATGTCACTTGACCGTTCACGCAGAGGAGGTAGCGTTATCTTGACGACAGCGAGTCGGAAATATAAGTCGGAGCGGAACAAGCCATTTTGCACAGCTTGCTTCAAATCACAATTAGTCGCTGCCAACACGCGCACGTTTTTCATCCTGACTTCTTTCGTCCCCCCAAGGCGAAAAAAAGACCGTGTCTCTAAGACACGCAGAAGTTTTGGCTGCATCTCGCGTGGCATCTCGCCAATCTCATCAAGAAATAGGGTGCCGCCTTCGGCAAGTTCAAGTAAACCAGGCTTTTGTTTTTTCGCATCGGTGAAAGCATGCGGCTCATAGCCGAATAGCTCGCTTTCAAATAGATTATTGGCTATGGCAGCGCAATTGAGTGCATGGAACGGCCCACAGGAGTGCGCGCTTTGCTCATGGATTGCATGTGCCACAACTTCTTTGCCTGTTCCACTTTCACCTGTAATTAATACAGCAGTCGTATCGCTGCGTGCTACACGAGTAACAAGGTCAAATACTTCGCGCATGCGTTCACTCTGTCCAACGAGGTAATCTCGGGGATCATTGTGGTTAAAAATACCAAGATTCACTTACCTACGCTCCTCTTATCTTCACTAAGCCTATAGACTGTGGATAGTAGTTCTGTTTTCAGACACTATAACAGTTGAGATTATCTTTTAGCAAGAACGCACAAGAAAAATGTACGAAAAATCTTTTCTTGTGCATCAAAGATTGTGATATCATCTTATATATATTAGTAGGTGGTGCAAAAATGGAGGAGCATAACCATGGCATGGGTTGACGAGACTCGACAGCAGCAAGATAGGACAGCGCACAAAAATCAAGTGCCCATAGCGCCTCGTTGGGCTGCTATGATTGCTCTCTTAGTGTTTGGCATCGTCTACGCAGCACTTCCTGAAAGATTAACTCTGGAGCCGAGTTGGTTGCCATTGGTGCTTGTGGTTGTTCTATTACTACCATTCTTCGTAGCACAATTGCTCAGGCATCCACTTCCACACTCTCTAGTACGCACTATCGCCTTTATCGCTCTAGCCGTCGTTACTCTCGCTCTTGCCATTGCTGTTACAGTGCTTGTCACCATACTAACGCTCAACACAGACAAAAAGCCAACAGCAGGAGATTTGCTACGAGACGCCGCGCTGCTGTGGTTGTCCAATATTCTCGTATTTGCATTATGGTATTGGGAAATTGACGGCGGTGGGCCTCTGAAGCGTCATCAAGCAGGCCACCAGGCAGCAGATTTTATGTTTCCCCAGCAGTCGAATAATATGATTGCTGGCTGGGCACCGCACTTCTTCGATTATCTTTTCGTTGCCTTCACTGGAGCAACGGCGCTTAGTCCCGCCGATACGTTCCCTTTGACGCGTCCGGCTAAAGCACTGATGATGCTTGAAGCTATCATTTCGTTTGTCATCATCGTGCTACTGATAGCCCGTTCTGTAAATATTCTTTGACCTATCAGCGCTATAGGTGAAATGTCACCGTCTTTTCTTCGTTGTCACCGCTTCTTCTTAGCACGCTACGTGCTGGACTTGTAAAGGCTACTTCGCGCCCAGCTTTAAAGACATGCAGGCGCACGGGAATGAGCCGTAGAGCCTCGAAGGCATTGGGGGCATCAAGCACGAGAAAATCAGCAGGTTTCCCCTCTTCAATACCATAGCTGTCTTGGATACGTAGCGCTTTGGCAGCATTCGTGGTAATGAGATCAAGCACTGTGTTTATCTCTTCATAGCCGTTCAGATGACACAGAAGAAGAGCGAGTTGTGCGGCAGCGAGCATATCCCCGCGCCCAAGAGGAAACCAAGGGTCCATAATTGAGTCGTGCCCAAGGGCCACGTTGACGCCACCCGCTACTAGCTCCTTGATGCGCGTGATTCCTCGGCGCTTGGGATAGGAATCGAAGCGTCCTTGCAGCACAACGTTGTCAAATGGGTTGGCAACGACATGTATCTGTGCCTGCGCTAAGAGACCGATCAGTTTAAAAGCGTAAGCATTGTCGTAAGAGTGCATAGCTGTGCAGTGGCTAGCCGTCACGCGCCCCTGCCAGCCCTGCTGCAGCGTATCAGCCGCCATGACCTCGCTGAAGCGCGAGAGGGGATCGTCTGTCTCATCGCAGTGGCAATCAATGTCACGATTGAACTCCTTCGCTAGGGCAAAAGCGTAATGGACATCCTCGACTCCCATGTCGCGTGTCCACTCATAATGAGGGATGCCGCCAACAAGGTCACAGCCGAGTTCCAGCGCCCTACGCATCAACTGTGGACCATTGGGAAAAGAGAAAATACCATCCTGTGGGAAGGCAACCAGTTGCAGGTGACATATGTCGCGTACCTCTTCGCGCAGCTCTAGTAGTGCCCGCAGTGCCGTCAGGTTGGGATCGCAGACATCAACATGACTGCGGATATGCAATGTTCCCTGTGCCACCTCCCAGCGAATCGCTTCAAGTGCGCGACGCTTGACATCCTCACGTGAAAGACTTGCCTTGCGTGTACTCCAAATCTGAATGCCTTCCAGTAGTGTCCCTGTTGTGTTGTAGCGCGGCTGGCCAACAGTGAGGACAGCATCAAGATGGACGTGCGCATCAATAAAAGGTGGCATTACCAGCCGTCCGCCAACATCTATCTCGCGGGTTGCACTCGTCGTAGGGGCGAGATTTATCGTGCCCTGGTCGCTCTGTGCTATGCTAGCAAAATAGCCATCCTTTACAGCAATATCTACCAGCTCTTGCTGGCGATGTAGGTGTGCATTGCGAATGAGCAGATCATAGTGCATAGTCGCACCTCGTTTAAGGGATCTAACGCCTGTTCATAGTAAACTCCACGCGCCGTAGGAAGTAGTATGCGATGCCAGCAAAGATGATGCCTAACTCAAAACCAATGTCCATACCAAAGGGAGGATTAAAGAGTTTAGCGATAGGACCGACAAAGAGCGATTGCGCCGCACCGAGATACACACCTACCAGACCAAGGAAGAGCGAGACTATGGCAGCCCAACCAACGGGAAGCCTAGTGGGTGTATTCCAATCAGCAACATTGTAGCGACCGTGGCGGAACACGAAGTGCTCTAGGACCAGAATAATGGCCCAAGGACCTAGCCAGTAGGCAATGATCTGTAGGAAGTTCGCCAGCGTCTCATTGAAGTTTGCGGCAGCAGGTATAGCCACAAGCACGTAAATGATAGCTCCGATAAGTGTCCATACGGCGCGATTGACACGCTGGAAGGATTTACCGAGCACCTGCATTGAGAGGCCGAGGCTATAGTCATTGGGAATATTGTTAGCGATTACGCTGAGGGCCAACAGTACTAGTAGGAAGGTGCCCAAGGCACCAAGGGGACTGACAACAGCGGCAAGCAGATCACCGCCGCTCTTACCGTGATAGGCAGCTACAGTAGTCAAGGTGAGGCCAAACACCTCCAACAGCACGCAGGGA
>JAFATZ010000133.1 GCA_019243675.1 Ktedonobacteraceae bacterium
ATATAGCTTTGAGAGTGGCAAAAGGGCAAGGCATGGCAGCACATTAGCCACCAGCCCGTTTCACCTTATAGCCCAGTTCTGTCAACCTCGCCTGTACCTTGTCGCAGTGATCGCCTTGCAGCTCGATAACTCCATCCTTCACTGTCCCACCCGAGCCACATAACTTTTTTAATTGTTGAGATAACTCGGTCAAACCTTCTGCGACTCCAGTGATGACTGTGACTGTCTTGCCACCACGATGCTTACGATCACGCATTATCCGTACGATGCCATCGCCCTTCTTCGCTGTTGTCGCTGCTGATGGCTGGTCGCAGCGGCACTGTTTATATGATAGTCCACACGCGGGACAATGTGTTACTCTTCCAGTGTCTGTGGAGTAGACAATATGGTCAGGCATATACTATTCCCCTCCTCATGAAATAGCGCTTGTGCTATACTCCCTCGTAGTACCTTCATTATTTCATAGCTTATAAAGACAAGGAGACTCGAGGCGATGAGACGCTATTTGCTCTTCCTGCTTGTGCTCCTCACACTGCTGAGCGGCTTGACGGTGACGACTACTCACGTTGTCCATGCTGCAAGCACAAGCAAATGTATCAACCCTGGTGGAACGAATACACTTCATGGAACACTGCAAGGCGCGAACTACACCATTGAAGTTCCTGCAAACTGGAATGGTACCTTAGCCCTCTACAGTCATGGCTACGTCTTTGCCGACCAACCACTCCTCAATCCAGCACCCGATGCCCCTGATCCTCTGAGTGGGACTGCTCTTTTGCAGCAGGGTTATGCGCTTGCTGGCTCGTCGTTCAGTCAGAACGGCTGGGCCCTGCAACAAGCCTTCCACGATCAGATCGCATTGCTGGATTTCTTCAACCAAACCTGTGGCACTCCTACTCGGACCATCGCTTGGGGCCAGTCGCTGGGCGGAATTATTACCGCAGGTCTCGTCCAACTGAACCCTGACCGTTTTACTGCTGCCTTACCTATGTGTGGCGTGCTTGCTGGTGGTATCGGTACCTGGAACCAGGCACTAGATGGTGCCTTCGCCTTCAACGTCCTCTTGGCAAGGAACTCCCTGCCCCTCGTCCATATTACGAATCCTACCACTGCCTTGCTACAAGCCAGCACCATCCTGGATGCAGCTCAGTTGACATCCCAAGGGAGAGCGCGTATTGCTCTAACAGCGGCCCTGACCGACCTACCAGGCTGGTTTGACCCCGCTTCGCCTGAATCTGCTCAGAGTGACTTCACCGCGCAGGAGAACAACCAATACCTCTGGATGAGCGTGATTGACTTTGCTTTCGCCTTCGAGGCTCGTGCAGAACTCGAAGGTCGTGCCGGTGGCAATTTCTCCTGGAATACCAATGTCGACTATAGTCAGCAACTAGGGAATTCCGTTGACCGTGACGAAGTTGCAGCCCTCTATAAGCAGGCTGGGCTGGACTTGAACAAGGACCTGCATACTTTGGCTAGTACTGCCCGCATCAAGGCTGATCCCGCAGCCGAAGCATATCTGAACAAGTACATCACGTTCAACGGCAATCTGCGCATTCCCGTTCTCACAGCACACACGACAGGCGATGGCCTAGTAGTCAACCAAGAAGAGCAAGCGTATGCTAGCGTGGTCAGTTATCAAGGAAACTCTGGGCTGCTGCGTCAGATTTTCGTCCATCGCGCTGGACACTGTGCCTTCACTCCTGCTGAGACGCTGACAGCTTTCCAAACGCTCATCTCTCGTCTGGACAATAAGGCGTGGGGCAACTCTACTGATCCGGCTCTACTGAATCAGAAAGCAGCAGCGCTTGGCCTACTCTTCAATCCAGCGCCACCAGCGTTTATCGCCTTTCAGCCAAGCGTCTTCCTGCGTCCGTTTGACGTTCGCAATCATCTCTAATGGAAGTCCTAGCATTCCTGTCTCTGTGTGGTAGCAAGAGAAGTCCTCTAGATTTCCCCTGCTACCACGCACCTTCTCATCACTCCTCCCCTTCTCGGCTAAAGAGCCTTCTCTGCAGCTCCTTGGTGTGTGCGCCGACTCGCCGACCAAGGCCACCAGATCTAGTGAGCAACAGCAGTAAGAGGATAGCTGCGATAACAAGCAGCACAAGGTACACTAGAATAGTGCTGAGAAAATCGCCGATCATGATAGTTATATCCTTCCTGAGCAAGCCCCACAATCTCTACTTGGAAGTCCTAGGGCTTCCCTGTGCAATTGTACAACATCAGTCCCCTGAATTCGGTACTCATCCGTGGTATACTAATACAGAGCTGCATTAAAACAAAGGCGCAGGAGGAATTGGGTGAGCGTCATTGCGCGACGTGCTTGGGATGACCCAATGGCACAAGGAGCATCGGCACGCGACGTAGCAAGAGCTCGAAGCGGCGGTGGATGAGCGGATGAACCTGCTGCGTTAAGTAAGGAGGAGCGGTAATGGTACAAGACAGTCTAATCAGGTCAAAGGTATTGTTGGTTGATAATGAATATCTGGAGCAGACGGCGGCTGGTCGCGCAACAAGAGCGGTATCTGAGTCCCTCAAGCAATCCGGGGTTGAGGTCCTGACAGCGGTTACCGACGATGATGGAAAATCGCTTATTATTTCAGACCCCTCAATTCAGTGCTTTCTGCTTGATTGGGAACTAGGCGAAGAGGCGATGGCACAAGATATCATCGGCCTCATACGTTCTCGCAATGTGCGTGTCCCAATCTTTGTTCTGATTGAACGCGAGAAGGCGGTAACCATTCCTGAACGTGTGATGAGCAAGATCAACGAACTGCTCTGGGTCCTTGAAGATACACCTTCCTTTATTAGTGGACGTGTGCTAGCAGCTATCCAGCGGTATTGCGACGTCGTCACCCCTCCCTTCAATAAAGCGTTGATGAAGTTTGCTGAAATCCACGAGTATTCCTGGCACACTCCCGGACATACGGGAGGGATAGCCTTCCTTAAATCACCAGTAGGACGTGCGTTCTATGAGTACTTTGGTGAAAACCTGCTGCGCTCCGACCTCTCAGTTTCGGTGGGTGAACTTGGTTCGTTGCTGGATCATTCCGGCCCAATCGGTCAAAGTGAGCAGTATGCCGCTCGCGTGTTTGGGGCGGACCGCTCATATACCGTGACGAATGGCAGTTCTACCTCCAATCGTATCATATTTATGGCGTCAGTGACTGATAATGATCCTGTCCTCATCGACCGAAATTGTCATAAATCGCTGGAACAATCACTAACTCTGACCGGGGCCATTCCAAGTTACCTGTTGCCCGCACGTAACCATCTGGGGATTATCGGGCCGATTCCCCCGAAGCATTTTACTCCTCAGGCGGTGCTTCGGGCGCTAGAGGAGCATCCTCTCATAGTGCAGGACAAGACCGTGCCTGTCCATGCAGTCATCACCAATTCCAGCTATGACGGGCTGTGTTACAAGGTACCGCGGGTCATTGAGTTGCTCGGAGCAAGCCTGGATCGCATTCACTTCGATGAGTCATGGTACAGCTATGCACCCTTCAATCCCCTGTACTGCGAGCGCTTCGGTCTTTCTAGGGAGAGACCCGCTGAGGGTAGTGGGGATCCGCCGACTATCTTTACGGTAACCTCTACACACAAACTGCTGGCCGCTCTTTCTCAGGCATCATTCATACATATCCGTGACGGACGTAAATGCATCGAACACGACCGTTTTAATGAAGCATTTATGATGCATGCCTCCACTTCGCCGCAGTATGCTATTATTGCGTCTAATGAAGTTTCCGCAGCTATGATGGAGGGCGTCGGTGGGCTTACTCTGACCACCGAGGCGATTGCAGAGGCGGTTTCCTTTCGGAAGACCGTACGCCGCTACTGGAAAGAGCGCCACGATAGCGGCGACTGGTTCTTCAATGTCTGGAATACTGACGTGGTGAAAGACGAGAGCGGCAAGTCCATTCCCTTTGAGGAGGCATCTGATGAGTGGCTTATCAAGAATCCGAAATGTTGGCTGCTTAGTCCAGATGAAACATGGCATGGCTTTGATGGCTTGGAGGACGACTATTGCTTGCTTGACCCCGTTAAGGTCTCGGTGATTACGCCTGGCATCAGGCCACCCGAGAAACTTGGTGATGCCGTAACGCTAGAAGATCTCGGAATTCCGGCTCCTCTGGTGACAGCATACCTCTGTCAGAACGGCGTCGTCCCGGAGAAGACGAGTGATTTTACTATCCTCTTCCTCTTCTCTATTGGTATCACCAAAGGGAAGTGGGGGACCTTGGTCAGTACGCTGTCCCATTTTAAGGTGCATTACGATGCTAATGCAGCGCTCAGTGAGGTGCTGCCAGCCCTGGTTGCTGATCATCCTGAGCGTTACCAGAAGAAAGGCTTGCGTGATCTGGCTAATGAGATGTTTAAGCTGATCGGGGAATTGGGCATGATGAACTTACAGCAACAAGCCTTCTCTTCACTGCCTGCACACGAGATGACACCCAAAGCAGCATACCAGGCTCTGGTACGCGGTCAAGTAGAACTGGTCCCTCTTGACCAGATGGGGAAGAACCAGAAGGGAGACCCGACCCGAGGTCGTGTAGTTGCGACAGGTATCGTGCCCTATCCGCCAGCAATTCCGATGCTGATGCCCGGGGAGAACTGTGGTGGTCAAGACGGCCCCTATCTGCAATATCTGCAAGCCTTACAGCGCTGGGATGATCAATTCCCTGGCTTTGAACACGACATCCACGGTATTACAAAAAGCGCCGATGGCAAATATCAGGCGTATTGCGTGAAGGACACTCCGTCATCAACGGAAGTATGAGGCAAGGTGATGGTATTCGTCGTTTTTTGCTAGAGTTGCTAGCGATGAACATGTGAACATCGTATCACTTGACACAGTGTCTCTCTTCAGGCAAAGTATATGCGTGTAGTATCCATATAAAGAGAGAGGAATTTCTATGCAGTATAAAACCCCGTTCGCTGTTGTCCAGGCATGGCAGGATGCCGTGAACAGTCAAAACATCGACCAACTTCTCGAGTTATCTGCTCCCACGATTGAAATAGTTGGTCCTCGTGGGTCTAGTCATGGACATCAAGTCCTGCGCGACTGGCTTACTCGTGCTGGCTTGCATCTCACTACACTTCGTGCGTTTGTACGCGAGCATGTCGTGATTGTCGCCCAACATGGGGTGTGGAGGTCTGTTGAGACTGGAGAAGTGACTGGCGAACGCGACGTAGTTTCTCGTTTTCGTGTTGACGGTCAATGTGTCAGTCAATTTGCACGTTACGACGATCTTGATGTAGCTCTGAATGAGGCTGGATTAGATTATTCGGATGAGATTCCCATATAGGGCATAGAACGCTACTACTCATTCTGTTTCTCCATACGGCGTTCGGCAATCAGTTCATCGCTGAGAGAGCGACCTTCAGGAATATAACGACGTAGCAACTCCTGAGCATGCCTTATTCGTTGCTGTGAAGGGAAGAGACGTACTTCTCCGTTTTCTAAACGCAGAACTACCTCGTCTCCAATATCTAATCCCAATGCCTGACGGTACTCGGGAGGAATTACTATTTTTCCCCTTTCGGTAAGTGTAGTCTTTATCTCGATCATAGGATACCTCACTAATTTTGCTGTATGACTCCTCAAGGAATAATGCTCAAATCGAAGTATACCATAAGTTATCTTCTTCAACAATGAGCGAGTAGTTGCTTTGCTGAGTTGGTTGTATCTAGGAAGCAGTGAAGGGAGCATGAATCCTGCTCGTAGCCTGGCACCTGCACTGTTTGCAGGAGGACAAGCACTCGCGCAGGTCTGGGTGTATTGGGTCGGTCCTCTTTTGGGAGCTGTCTTGGGAGCCATCGTCTATGAGCACCTGCGAGGTGGAGAGGAACACGCCACAGAGGCACTGGAACATATTTTTCGCAGCATGAAACGCCCCTAGATCGGTGCTCGGAAAGGATGCATGATCCCACACCCGCGTTCGGATGTGCATTCTGTATGTACTTCAACGAACGCCTCCATGATGAGATATAATCACATAGAGCACAATTTCGTACGAAGCTATTGAAAGCGTCAGATAGAGTACTCAAGAGGAAAGCGGATACCAATATGTTAACGAAATATATACGAGCGGCTATGGGCAAAGCGAAATATGAAATAGTAACAGACGATAGTTCCTTCTATGGCGAGATTGCGGGCTTTGATGGGGTTTATGCAAATGCTCCCACTCTCGAAGAGTGCCGTGAGATGTTAGAGGAAGTTTTAGAAGGATGGATTCTGCTACGCGTTTCACTCCACTACCCATTACCTAGCATTGATGGTGCTGCTCAGACTACTAAAGCAAGCTAAGATTAGCCGAAGTGAATGCGACAAGCTTTAAAACTTACTACTATGATACCATGTACATAAGATGAACCTATGGTCCGATCTTGACAACAACGAATACCCACCTCCCACTACTAGGAGACGCTCCCAACGCCTCACAGAGCAGCTTGTCCTATCCACACTGCGCGACTGGCTGTTGAATGAATACGTGACCCGCTACTGCCATGCGTTGGCGGCAACACGCATCTTTCGCCGCTGCTATTGGATCGATGGACTCGGCATAGCCGACAAGGATCCTGCTGAAGCCGAACAGGCTCTATCCGTCCTCTCGCCTTCGCACATCCTGGCCCAGAAGCACAAGCCTATTACCCTGTATGGTTTCACATTGGAAGCGGGCAGTAGCAGACGCAGAGAGACCAGGGCCGCACAGAACGGGACAGCTACTGCGCCCAAGCAGATAGACCTTCCTAGAGAGAGCGGTATCGTTCGCGCAAGCTGGTTGGAGGTGGCACTCCAATTGTTCGCCAAACTCGATCAATCCCCGACGGTGTTTGTGCTCAATCCCCTTGGCCCTACCATGTTTACTGCTGATGATCTCGCCCAGCTCTATCAGCGTAAAGTGCCAACGGAACTATGCTTCTACGTTTCACATAAGCAAATAGAGGTGCAGTTGCGTCTCGCCCAGCGCTCACCGACTCATGCCCCCGCACTCACAGAACTGCTACACACGGACCGTTGGAAGACGCTCTCAACGAAGGAGCAGGATATTGAGCACTCTATAGAGGCATTTATCGAGTTCTTTGTGACTACGATGCAGAAGCACTTCCAATTGCCAGTGCAGCGCATCGTTTTACCGATACAGATGCGCACAACTCTCGTAGAGAACATCCCCTACACGTTGCTCTTTGCTACACGTCGCCAGGATAGCTTGCTGAGTATGAATGATGCACTGTGCTGCTATAAACGGCGCGTATACGAACAAAGCTATCGCGGAGTGTTAGCAGAAGAGTGGTTTACGCAGCAGCATCACGAACGTATCGCAGAGTATCTTGCGCAGCTCTACCAGCGTGTTTTACAACAGGGCCGTGCGCAACATACACGCCGTTGGCCCGACTTGCAGCAACAGATAGTGTACGAGAACTTTGGAAGATGTATGCAGCAGGAGTACGATCAGGTAATTCTTCGCCTGCTCGCAAATAAAGAAGTGTACTGTGAATGGAGACGCTCATCGCCGACCCAAGAGGAAGAGCAACGTATACCTGGCAATGACGATATCCTCCTGTGGAAGTAGTTTAAAGGAGACGTTACCAGGGGGAAACACCAGGCATGGGGATACCCAGCGTTTTGGTAACATCTCCTGTTTATAGTGTACGCCACATTGTGTAACATTCGCTATATATATGCTCTTAGCTAGTAGCTATTCAGAATCTTCTAATACTATGATGTACCATCTTCGATGGTGGAAGCAGAGGGAAACGAGTATGTCAAATAGACACAAGGACTTCGACACGTTTGACGACCGAGTGCGCATGAGTAATACAAGTAGACAGGATGGCATGCCGAATGTAAAGAGAGAAGAACGTCACCAAGTAGACGATGAGCTACTTAATGAACAGGAAACAACGGGTATACCTCTATCACCCACACTTGAACATCAGGAGAGGTATCACGAGGCAGGCAAGCGAGACGTTGAACTGTATATTCGGACCTATAATACACTGTTGCGTAGCTCAGGCGAGATTAGCTTAAAAGCTCTGGTGCAGGCACACTACAACATCGATTCTAATTTGCATCCAGATGCACGCTCACCCTATCCGGACATGTCGGCCTTCATCTACAGTATACTGCGAGTGCCAGCCTCAATCATGAATTGCAACCTAGTATTATTAGGGCAGTCAGAAGAGGTCTTTGAACAACAAGGCTTTCATGTTGCTAGCTGGGAGGCAGTGCGGGCCTCGGCTCGGCGACGCAAATGGTTCTACGATAGAAAAGAGACGCTGGCAGTCTATGTCACAAGTGTAAGCGATACAGACGATATTGTGCCAATTCTGGTAGCCCTGCAGATTGAGTGGAACAAAATGTACTACCTGCTCAGGAATGATCCCTCAACCATGCAGTTGCTAGAGACACGCATCAATCGCCCTTCACCCGTGTTCGCCGAGATCAGCAAAGTATTGTGCCAACGCCTGTATATCGCCCTTGATGACTGGCAACGCCTAGAGGTGATCTGGGGAGATCGACTGTGGGATAATCTGCTGACTATCGGGCGACAGCGTAAGAGTTTCTGGCTGCGTATGTTGGGCGGCTCACACGTAGACTTCGTACGTGCCACGCGCAAGTGGTGGGCACCAGTGAAGCACCTGCTCGACACACTCGACCTGCAGAATCGTCAGCTCTACTTCGTCTCCAGCAATACACATAGTCTGGTTAACCTACTGTCTGGCTTTGTCCCGCGCCACGAGGAACAATTGACAGCGTTCGCACTAAGCGGTCATGACCCCTACTTGGCAGAGGAATGCCGTAAGCTGCGGCAAGGCGAAGTTACCAGCAATTGGCAGAACTTCCTGTACTTTGTGGCTCGTGAATGGATGCGCACTGCGGCAGGCAAAGAACTCTTGCAACAGCGTACGCAAGAAGAGAACGAAGACGGCATCTGGTATGTAGGTGCGCGTCATGGACTGGAGATCGATGCTCAGATTTTCAAGCTTGCTAACTTGCAGCCTATGCATATCGATCATCGCTGCCGCATGCCGCACATGGATAAGCTGGCCCAGAGTCAGGCCATTATCCTCAACATTGATTATCCACTGGGCATGGCAGCCTACCGCATGCTGCGTGAAATCATGGAAAACATTACACACATTCGTGGAATCTATGTCCTTGGCAAGGCAGCCACGCTCAATGGCAGCATCGGCGATGTAATGATCTCTAATGTTGTCATGGACGAGCACAGCCAGAATACCTACTGGTTGGACAACGCTTTTAGCGCGCAGGACTTGCAGCCCTACTTGATTTATGGTTCTGTGCTGGACAACCAGAAGGCAGTCTCGGCCAAGGGCACTTACCTGCAGAACCGTCAATACTTGGACTTCTACTACCAAGCCAACTACACTGTGGTCGAAATGGAGAGCGGCCCCTACCTCAACGCCGTCTACGAGGACCAGTACCTCACCCGCTATCCTACCGCTGAGAACATTAACTTCGCACGCTTGCCCTACGAATTGGGCATCCTACACTATGCCTCTGATACTCCCTACACGCGTGGCAAGAACCTGGGTGCAGGCAGCCTCTCATACTTTGGTATGGACTCGACCTATGCTAGCTCAGTAGCCATCGTACGACGCATCTTCGAGAATGAAATCCGGCTCATCAGTCAGGACGGAGGGGAGACGGAACTCTCTTCTGGATTGTAGGCTCCATATTGCTACTTTGAAGACTTTTAAATGACCTCGATGTTTTCTTGTGTTATACGCAATGCAACAAAATCTGATATATTATGTATATATGAGTAAATCCCTCTTCTTTCAAGGTGGCACACTGGTTCTACGCGATATTGATGCCCAGGAGCATATGCCTGCGCCGTTTCGCCTGATCAAGGAGCGCTGGCGTTGCGAGGGCTATCACTATGGCTCACTACGTTCCTACCTCAGAGAGCATGCTATTTACGATGCCGTTCCACGCTGGCAACCGCTCAACCTGACACTAAGAGAGGAGCGCGTGCCCCACGATTACCAAAACGAAGCACTGCTAGCTTGGGATATGGCAGGATGCTGCGGGAGTATTGTTCTTCCTACCGGTGCAGGCAAGACGTTTGTTGCATTGCAGGCAATCTATCGGGTGCAGCGCTCTACCCTTGTAGTAGCTCCGACGATTGACCTACTACATCAGTGGTACGCACGCTTGGTAAATGCCTTCGCAATTGATATCGGGGTCTACTATGGAGGCGAGAAACGGGTGCTACCGCTCACGGTAACGACCTATCACTCGGCGGGTGACCTGATAGCCGACTACGGCAATAGCTTTAAACTGCTTATTTTTGACGAGGTTCATCACCTGCCAGCACCGAGTTGGGGCGAGGCAGCTCTGATGGCACCTGCACCGTTGCGTCTGGGCTTGACAGCGACCTATCCAGAAGCACACGAGCAGACGAATGGGCGCTGGCGTGTCGATGAATTGATTGGGCCTATCGTCTATACTAAGCGGCTTGAGGAACTGGTAGGACAACAGCTCGCCGAGTACCGCACACACCGCCTACGCATCGACCTTTCAACCAAGGAGCGTACGCGTTACGACACCGACTACGCTACATATATAGAGTTTGTGCGCTCGCATCAGTTGCAGCGCAGGTATGGTGCGGGCTGGATCATGGAATTCATGCGCCTCTCGACCACTGATCCACAGGCAAGACGTGCCTTTCTCGCTCGCCAGCGACTGCTGCGTCTGCTTGCCCATGCCGAAGGCAAATTTGCCACTCTCGATGCGCTACTGCGTGAACATCTGAACGAGCGCGTTCTCGTCTTTACCGAACATAACTCGATGGCCTACGAAATTTCTTGCCGTCACTTCGTGCCAATTATCACCTGTGAGACACGTGCAGCAGAACGCAAGCACATCCTGGATGGTTTTCAAGATGGGCGCTATCGTGTGATCGTGACCTCGCGAGTATTAAACGAGGGAGTGGACGTGCCAGAGGCAAAAGTAGCCATTGTGTTAGGTGGCACTTCTGGTGTGCGCGAATACGTGCAACGCCTGGGGCGCGTGCTGCGCAAGATTGAGAATAAGCAAGCAGTGCTCTACGAGGTTATTGCCCGCAAGACGGTGGAAGAAGGTAGGGCGCAACGACGCCATAGACGACAAGAGGTGGAGTAGTGCTTACAGCGGACCTCATTCGCCCGCGCCTACACCAGCATGGTTCAGAACTGCTAATTGAGATGCTTCACGTGAGCGATGCTGCTTGGTTACAGGTGGCTGCAGAGTTGATTGTACTACTGCATGAACATGTAGGGCAGCCACAAGCAGAGTGGGCTAAGGCATTGGAATCCTACGAAGGTGAAAGGCTCGACTATGTTGTGGTACGCGGCTTGGCTAAGGTGCTCACCGACGCAGCTACATTTACCCCCATTGCTACTCCTCTTGCACCGACGCAAGTACGGGAGCGCCTTTTTGCCTATGGACCGGTCTTTACTACTCCTCAGTTATTTCAGCCGCAGACCCGACAGGACGTGCTGCAGCTCGTGGCCCACGAACTCGGGACTACTTCTCAACAGACGGAGACAGCACTCTTCGCCGACCGAGCAGCAGCCTACATCTTGAGCGATGTAGGCCCTGCATGGACGCCACAAGAGCTGCTAGCACGCTACAACCTGGAGCTAGCGCGAGGTGTGCTCTACTGGGCTATCTCTATGCAAATCGAGGTGCATGGCGGCTATAAAGACCTCTGGAAGTACCTGAAATTCTTCAAGCTGATGTTCTGGGTGCAATCGCAACAAGACGGCTACGTTATTGACCTAGATGGCCCCATCTCTCCGTTTGTCAATGCCACTACACGCTACGGGCGGCAGTTTGCTACATTTCTACCGGCTCTGCTTCTCTGCGATGGCTGGAGCATGGTCGCACGCGTGCGCTCGCCCCTCAACTCGGCTCTGTGTCTGTATCGCCTCAATGCCAGCTTCGCACTGAAGTCGCATTTCAAGCAGAGTGGCCCCTTCGACAGCCAACTTGAGGCCGATTTTGCACGGGAGTTCGCCGAACGCTTTGGTGATAGGCGTGGCCAGTGGCTACTGACACGTGAAGACGAGGTGCTTGTGCTGGGCACGACTGTGATGATCCCTGATTTCGCTCTGACACACAAACGCAGCGGACAGCGCATTCTGCTCGAATTGGTTGGTTTTTGGCATCCCGAGTACTTGCGTCGCAAAGTAGAGAAAGTCCGTGCCGCACAGTGCCACCATCTACTGTTGCTGGTCTACGAAAGGGTCAATCTCGCTGCCGAGGCATTGCAAGATGTCCCCGGAGAGGTATTGTACTTCAAACAGAAACCGGTGCTTAAAGATGTGATGGCTAAAGTGGAGCAGATGGCAGAACGAGTATACGGGCCAACACAGCAATGTTAAGTACTCCATAACCGTGTTTCTCCCAAAGACATATGGGAGGGAGGAGTTCTCCTTGAAGGAAGACATCAAGTACCCCCCAAACCATCTGCTACGTAGGGAGCGTGAGCGTCGCTGCTGGACTCAACAAGAACTAGCAGATAGAGTAGGAACTACGACAGTCAACATTAGCCGTTGGGAGCGAGGTATTAATCGTCCCTTTCCCATCCTTCGTCGCAAACTGTGTGACGTTTTTGAGAAGGATACGGAACAACTTGGTCTCGTCTATGGCGATACAGCAGAGCACTACGGTACTAAAACGCCCCGAGATGCCAACTCTGATCTGCTTCTGCCTTCTCTGGACAGCTCTGCGTCTCTTTGGTACCTGCCACAACGCCGCAATAGATTCTTCACTGGGCGTGAAGAAGCCCTTTTGCGCATACGAGCAGCTTTGAGTCAGCCGCAGGCAATTAGCGGGTTAGGTGGCATTGGCAAGACACAGATTGCAGTAGAGTATGCCTACCGCTACCGCGATTCCTATAAAATCGTGGTCTGGCTACGCGCCGATACCGCTGAACTTCTGACTTCTGACTTCCTCCTACTGGCGAATGTGTTGCATCTTCCCCAGCGTGATGAGCAGGATCAAACTCTCGTAGTCGAAGCAGTGAAGCGTTGGTTTGGTCGCAATGAGCATTGGCTGCTCATTCTGGACAATGCCGATGATCTAGAGATTGCGAGCAACTTTATTCCAGTCGAGGGCAACGGGCATGTGCTCTTGACCACGCGTTCGCAGGCCACAGGAACGATCGCTCAGCGTATCCCCATCGAGACGATGAGCAAAGAGGAGGGCATGCTGTTTCTATTGCGGCGTTCTGAGTACATCAAGAGTAATGCGACGCTCGAACAAGTGAGTGAGACGACACGAGCTCAAGCCCAGGCCATTGTCGAGGAACTGGATGGTCTTCCTCTGGCCCTTGATCAGGCCGGAGCCTTTATCGAAGAAACCCGTTGTACCCTGGCCGACTACCTCAAGTTCTACAAAACGCGCCCCAAGAAACTATTGCGTAAGAGGGGGCAGGACGCGGTGGGGCACCCCGAACCAGTAGCAACGACCTGGGAACTTTCCTTTGAAAAGGTCAAGGTGGCAAATCCCGCCGCTGCTGAGCTGCTACGCCTATGCGCCTTTCTACACTCTGATACAATTCCAGAGGCCATGCTCGAAGCTGGTGCGGCTGAATTAGGGTTGCTGCTTCAGCCTGTAGTAGAGGATTCAGTCGAGTTCAACGAGGCCATCAGAGAATTACTCAAATATTCTTTGGTGAGCCGTAACTCCGAGGAGAAAACGCTTCACACTCATCGTCTTGTACAGACTGTACTTAAGGATGCTATGTCCATAGAAATGCAACAGCAGTGTGTGAGGCGGGCAATACGCATGATCAATCGTGCTTTCCCTAATCCGCTAGACTTTACTAACTGGTCCACTTGCCAGTGCTACCTGCCCCACGTGCAGGTTTGTGTCGAGCAGCTCCAGCAGTTGAAGGTAGCGTTTATCGAGGCAGCCCAACTATTTCACCAGAGTGGACTTTTCTTATGGAGATATGGACAGCGTGACAAGGTGCCCTTGCACTATGAGCAGGCAGCACAGTTTATTCAGCATGCCCTGAGAATCTACGAGTGGGCATGCGGACCGGAGCATCTCTATGTAACCTGCATGCAGCAGGAGTTAGGGCAGATCTATCTTGAGTTGGGCAAGTACACCCAAGCAGCAGAACCTTGTTGCAATGCCCGCCCTATGCCCGAAAAGGTCTAGAACCTAGTGTTGAAAAAATATTTTGCTCATAAAATTGATCTCTTTTTTACACGTCTATACGTGTATATTATGTAGGAATGAGAGTCGGTGTAGCTCATCATGTCGGAGGCAAAGGAATGCAGGAAGTACGGACCATTCTCCAAAAAGGGACCATTATACAAGGCCACTATCGTGTAGAAGATGTACTTGGTAAGGGTGGATACGGGGCTGTGTATCTTGTGAGAGACTTACGTGTTGAGGGTAATGTGTTTGCTCTCAAAGAGGTGAGCGATCCCAGCAAAGAAGAACGGAATCGCTTCGCTTTTGAATGTGAGGTGCTTAAGCGCCTTGATCATTACGCCCTGCCCCGCGTCTATCGTGTGTTTGAAGATGATAAGAACAAGCGGGCTTATATGCTGATGGATTATGTAGCAGGCCCGAACCTGGAGTTGCTGCGTCGACAGCAACCGGATAAACGCTTCTCCCTCCCTGAAGCATTACATATCATGGGGCCAATCGTCGATGCTGTAAGTTATTTACATAGTCAGCAGCCACCCATTATTCACCGAGACATCAAACCTGCTAATATTATCGTTCCCTCTAGTGGAGAGAATGCCGTTTTAGTTGACCTTGGTATTGCCAAAGAGTACGATCAGGATGAGACAACCACCGCAGTACGGCGTTGCTCGCCAGGCTATGGTGCGCCCGAACAATATGCTAGAGGCACGAATCCCCGTACCGACGTGTATGGCCTAGCTGCAACGTTCTATGCTCTCCTCGCAGGAAGTGTACCCACTGATGCTCTGTATCGTATGACCCAGCTAGGAAACAAGGGTACTGATCCTCTTGAAGCGCTAAACTACTTGGCTCCTCACGTACCACTCTATGTGGCAGAAGCTATTCAACGAGCTATGGCGATCAATAGCAACGAGCGTTTTGCTACTGTACAGCAGTTCTGGCAAGCCTTGAGCCCTCACCCCGTGCAACCGTCATCCTCTGAACCTATCACACCATTACCTGAAACTGATCTGCCAGTCACCCATCCTCCCACCACTAATGTAGCTACTGCTCCTAGGATTGCCGTATATAGAAGGCCACAAGCATCACCCATGAGAAAACGGAGTATACTTCTTATCTTATTAGCTCTACTTGCCCTGACTGCACTCATCTCTGGTGCCATATTTGGAACAAGCATACTCTCTACCAACAGTCCTCTCGGGTCTGCCTCTGGCACAACGCCAAGGCACCCATCTCAAGCTACGGTGACTCACAACCCAAATTCGAGCACACCAACTCCCATTCCTACAACGCGACCCTCATCGTCTCCACAGCCTACGTCCCAGTACCCTA
>JAFATZ010000147.1 GCA_019243675.1 Ktedonobacteraceae bacterium
AGGTGCAAGGATATCGAGGGCCGCTAGCCCCATCCCTGCCCCTTCGTAGGCAAACCCACGCAATTCGGCCTCAACCGCTTCCAGTCGAGGCACGAGCACCTCAAACCTGCTATCTTCGAGCGTCGCATGGTACCCTTGCACAAGCGCGTGAGCAACTGGCTGGAAGCGTAGCCATGCCTCTTTCGCAAAGCCAGGTCGGCTAAAGACTGCTTTCTCAGACGGTATGCCGAAGAGGGATGTACGAAGTTTTCCCAGGACTGTCATGACTTTATCTCCTTCCGTTGATACTCCGTCTCTGACCTCTCCACAAATTGTGCCGCTAGCCTTTGCCTCCAGATTTCATAGGCTGGCTCTGCGCCATCGGTGGGCAGATTCTCGCGGGCGAGGTCAGCGATGTGAGCTACCATCTCGCTAGAAAGGCCACATAAGACCTCGCAGGCCAGGTCGGTATGTACCGCAACACCGCCAGTCTGCATACGGAACGTTGCTGCGACCGCCGCTCCTGCTGCTAGATGAGGGCTATATGGGCCAGAGGCTGTCCGCAAAGCCTTAATCGCCTCGCGATCTACCACCCCAGCGGCATAGGCACAGGCCAGACCGATACCTCCCCAGAGGTCGGCTTGCCGGGTTTCTGCAAAGGAGCCAATCGTCGCGACAATCCGCTCGACGTTTGCGCCTGTTGAGAACCAGATGCTGCGTCCCAAGCCATGGTCAAAGGCGCGGCACCCATACCCTGAAACGCGAGATGGGATCACATGTTCCTCTAGTGAGCGGCGTCCGTGGAAAAACCCTTCGTAGAAGCCATAGCCATCCATCACGAACCAGCGCAGGAACGGGTCTAGTTGTGCAAGAAAGCGTTCGGGCCGTGTGGGAACCCTTGGTAGAACTAAGCCAGCACCTATATAAAGCAGCCAATCGTAAGGCGCTCCGGGTCCGCTGATGAATGCCTTGAGGCGCTTCTTCCAGGGTCCCAGGCTATCCAGCAGCATCAGTCCCATCCCCGCCCCCTCGTAGGCAATGCCGCGAAACTCACTCTCAACCAAGTTTAAACGAGGCACCAACACCTCAAATCGACAATCATCAAGTGCTGCCTGAAAGCCTCCTACCAGGCTGCGTGCGACTGGCTCAAACTGTTGCCACGTCCGATCCATGTCTTCATGCTGTCCATAGCGCTCAGCAGCCAATTCGGGAAAAGCATCTGCTGAGAGCCTGAAGAAAGGCTTCAGGATTTTTCCAAAGGAAAGGGTCACAGCTTTATCTCCTTTTGCTTGTAGTACCATCATGAGTTTCTTCCATTACACTTGCCTGCTTGTCGTAGAGACGAGATCACCATCAGTGGCCTGCTCGGCAGGAGCGCTCTGTCTTCTGTAGCGACCATAGACCAACTCAAAGAGAGGAGAGGCCATCAAGGTGGTGACAATTGCCATGAGGACCAGCATGGTAAAGAGCGTTGGCGTGATGATTCCTTGCTGCAGCCCGATATTGAGCAGAATCAGCTCCATCAATCCACGCGCGTTCATCAAGCTGCCAATCGCCATCGCTTCGCGGTTGGGTTCTTTGTTGAGCAGCGCCGCCACCCAGCAGGCGATACCCTTTCCGAACAGAGCCGTCACTAGTACTAGCCCGGCAATGCCCCACAAGAACCAGTTGTTCACTAAGCCAATGCTGGTATTCAGACCCGAATAGACAAAGAACAGAGGGAGCATGAAGTTGGTGACCAGTGGCTCTAGGATGTTCTTGAGATGTTTGGCAAACAAGCCACGGGGCATGGCTATCCCCAGAATAAACCCACCAAAGATGGCATAAATCCCGATCGTATCAGTCAGCCAGCCACACAACATCACTAGCAGCAAGACCATGACCAGCATTGGTCCGGTTATCCCGCCGTGACGTTCAGTCATTGTCCCCAGGATGCCCAGCAACCGCCTGCCAAGAGTCAAGGTGATAACGGCATAGAGCATGCCCCCGACAATGGCAAACAGAGCAATAGTAGCATTCTGCTTGAAGATCGCAATCACTATGGCTAGAATGCACCAGGAAACAGCATCATCTGTGGAACCTGCCGCCAGAGCCAGCGTCCCAAGCGGGGTGCCTGCCAAGCCGCGTTCAAAGATAATACGTGCGAGCATCGGGAAGGCCGTGATGGCAATCGCTGCTCCCATAAAAAGCATGGCTTCCCATGAAGCGACTTGAGGGCTGAAGAAGCTGGAGCGCCCAACCAACAGCATAGCGAGCAGACCTCCTAGTACAAGTGGAGTGACAACACCAGCTAGGGAGACCGATATTGCGCTATGGAGCCGTCGGCGGATCAGATTAGTATCAAATTCTACGCCAATCAGAAACATATAGAGCACCAGACCGACTTGGCTAGAAGCGTAGAGGATGCTCATCGCAGGACCTTTGGGAAAGATCTGGTGCTGCAAACCCGGCAAGAGCAGACCAAAGAGTGAGGGACCCATCAGCACCCCCGCGATCATCTCGCCGACGACTTGGGGTTGCCCAATCCTGCTGGCCAGAAAGCCAACCACGCGGCAGACGCCCAGAATGACGGCTAATTGGAGAAAGAAGAGTATGGATAATTCTGCATTGGACACTTCATAGCTCCTTTGACTCTACGAGACGCGTTTCGCTCTTTATCTCCCTGTCTGCTGGCACAGCAAATTGCGCAGCAAGTCGCTGCCGCCAAACCTCATAGGCCGGTTCTACACTATCAGTTGGAAGGTTCTGCAAGGCCACGTCAGTCATGTGAGCTGCCATTGTGCTGGAGAGGCCGCACAAGACCTGACAGGCGAGATCGGTATGATCTACTAGGTTACCAGCCCGCTGGCGTCCCTTTGCGGCAATTGCTGCTCCTACTGCCAGTTGAGACCTGTATGGGCTAGCAGTTCGCCACAGAGTTTCGATATCCATACGGTCCACACCTCCTGCATAGGCACAGGCAAAACCCACCCCACTCCATAAGTCAGGCTGTCTCTCTAGCGGAAACGTGGCAAGAGTCGTAGCAATATGATCAACATTTGCCCCTGTTGAGAACCAGATGCTTCGTCCCAACCCCTGGTCAAAGACCCGGCGTGCGTAAGGAGAAAGGTGCGCTGGGATTGTCTTCTCCTCTATAGAGCTATGCCGGGAGAAGATCCCGTAGCGCCAGCCATAGCCATCTATCAACAACCAGCAAAGTACCGGGTCCAGTCGTGTAAGCAGGGGTTCGGGCTTCCTACCAAGTCGGGCGAGCGCCACACCCGCACCTACATATGTTGGATACACATATGGTGCGCCGGGTCCGGCTAGGAACGCCTGCAGACGCTTTTTCCAAGGCAACAGACAATCCAACTGCATGAGTCCCAGCGCAGCCCCTTCATAGGCAAAGCCGCGCAATTCTAGTTCCACTGCGTTCAGTCGAGGCACCAGCACCTCAAGGTTGCTATTTTCCAGTGTTGCATGGTAGCATCGTATAACAGTGAAGAAGATTTTTCCCAAATGTTGTGCTGCCCTAGTGGTACCTTGCTTGAAGGATTTTGCTTCTTCAGGTAAGCCTCCCCAGAGGGACTTACGTAGTTGTCCTAAAGAAAGATTCACTGCTTGCCTCCTTATGCTGATGCTCAACTCTCTGCTGGCACAGCAAATTGCGCAGCAAGTCGCTGCCGCCAAACCTCATAGGTCGGTTCTACGCCATCAATTGGAAGATTCTCGCGGGCAGCATCAGTCATATGAGATGCTGTCTCGCTAGGAAGACCACACAGAACCTCGCAAGCCAGCTCAGCATGGGTCGATGGGTTTCCGACCCGATGTCGTGCGTTCGCCGCAATCGCTGCTCCCAGTGCCAGTTGAGATCGGTAGGAGCCTGCGACTCGCTGCAAGGTCTCGATAGCGCTACGCTCCACTCCCCCCGTATAGCCACAGGCCAAGCCCACACCACTCCACAGGTCAGCTTGTCTGCTCACTGGAAAGCCAGTGATAGTCGTAGCAACATACTCAATATCTGTACTGCTGGAGAACCAGATGCTGCGGCCTAGACCCTGGTCAAAGACTCGGCGAGCGTAAGCAGACAGGTGTGTCGGCACCGCCTTCTTTGCTACATAGCGCTGACGGGCGAAAAACCCTTCGTGGAAACCATAGCCATCGATGATCAACCAACCGAGCACCGGATCCAGGCGAGTAAGAAAATGTTCAGGATGTCGATGCAGCCTAGCCAAAGCCATGCCTGCACCCAATGGAACTGCGTATATGTAGGACGATGCGGGTCCGTCCAGAAAATCCCTCGTACGGTTCTTCCAGGGCAGAAGGCAATCCAAGGCTGCCAACCCTATGCCAGCCCCTTCATAGGCAAAGCCGCGCAATTCCGGCTCAACCGCGTTCAGTCGAGGCACCAGCACCTCAAACCTGCTATTTTGCAAAGTGATGTGACAGCCTTTTGTCACCACGCGGATCACCGTTTCCAGACGCTGTGCTGCCTCACGGTTGCCTTGATGAAAGGACGTCGCTTCCTCTGAGACGCCGAAAAAAAGTCTGAGAATCTTTCCTAAGGCGGTCACTACTTTCCCTCCTTTTGTTGGTACACACTCTCTGTCCGCTCAGCGAATTGCGTCACAAGTCGCTGCTGTAAGATCTCATACGCCGGTTCAGGACCGTCAGTAGGAAGGTTCTGAAAGGCGACATCAACCAACTGAGCCGCCCTCTCGCTGGAGATACCGCACAAGACCTCACACGCCAAGTCGGTATGAGACACTGGATTGCCAGCGAGCTTTCGTCCCTTGGCCACAAATGCCGCTCCCAGGGCCAGTTGTGGTCGGTAGGAGCCTGCTGCTTTCTGTAATGCCTCAATAGTTGTGCGGTCTACACCACCCACATAGGTACAGGCAACTCCTATTCCTACCCACAGGTCTGCCTGCCTAGCTCCCGGAAAGGAAGCAATAATCGCGGCGATGCGGTCTACATTTGCCCCGGCTGAAAACCAGATGCTGCGTCCCACTCCTTGATCAAAAATGCGACGGGCATAACGCGAAAGATGTGCTGGAACTCTTTGTTCGTCGACATAGCGACGCCGCGAGAAGAAGCCTTCGTGGAAGCCATACCCATCCATCACCAACCAACAGAGCACCCGATCGTGCAAGCGTGCGATAAACGGTTCGGGTTTCCTGCGCAGCCTCGCCAGAGCCTCGCCTGCGCCTATATGGACCATGTAAATGTGAGCTGCTCCTGGCCCGTCCATGTAAGCGCGAAGGCGCTTCTTCCAGGGCAGCATGCAATCCAGTCCTGTGAGGCCCATAGCAGCCCCTTCATAGGCATATCCGCGCAATTCAAGCGCAACTGCATTGAGTCGAGGCACGAGCACCTCAAACGTGCTGCCGTCGAGTGTTGCGTGGTAGCCTTCAATCGCCGCAAGGACGGCCGCTTCCAAATGTTTCCATGTCCTGGTGTTGCTCTCGCTAAAAGAGGTCGCTTCCTTCTGTGAGACTCCCAGGAGAGACCTACGCAGTTTGCTGAGAGAAAACATGCTTGCCTCCTTACACAGTTGCTTGCTTATCCGCTGTTTGCTCTAGTTCAGCGAGCAAACGCTCAAGTTCTTCGCTATCTGCCTGTGCAACCAATTGCTCGATCTCCTCCAGCGACGGGGCCTCCTCGGCAGTAAAAGAGGATTCCTCAAGTTGGAGTGAGGACAGAATACGGGTGGCCAATTGAACAACGCTCATTCCTTGCAGCAACTCCAAGACCGAGACGTCCACTTTCAGACTGCCTGCAATGCGCTGCTTGACCTCGATGGCCATCATCGAATCCATGCCCAGGCTCGTGAGCGATTCTTGGCCGCTAAATTGAGCGACATCAAGCTGGAGCACACGAGCAATCAGTTCTTGCACATGTGACGCTACTAGCGACTGCCGCTCGGCTGCTTCGACAGCACGTAACTGATGCAGTAGTCCGTCGTCGCTACTGGTGTCGTTTGTTGTTGCCTCCCCTGCTTGCTCCCCGAGGAGCGCAAACATCGGTGGCAATGTCCCCACTGGAGCCGTTTCACGGGTCAAAGCCCAGTTGGCTGAAATCGCGGTCAGTTGGACAGGGCGTTGTCCCAGGACCCGTGCCAGGATTTGCATGCCGACCTCTGGTGTAATCAGCTCAATGCCGCGCTTGGTGTAGTAGTGTTCCAATTTCAACTGCTCAACCATGCCCACCGACCAGGGACCCCAGCCAATACTGAGTGCAGGCAGTCCCAGGGAACGTCGATGGTGGGCCAGCGCATCGAGGAAGGCGTTGGCCGCTGCATAGTTGCCTTGGCCCAGAGATGCAATCACCGATCCCGTAGAAGAGAACAGGACAAAGAAATCCAGTGGGTAATCTTGCAACAGGTGATGCAACAGCCAGCCGCCTCTTACCTTAGGGCGCAGCACGCGCTGAAAGGTCTCCGTTTTCATACGTAACAGCAGTTCGTCTTGCACGACGCCAGCCGTATGAATGACACCCCTGATAGGCGACCATCCTTGGCGCTCATACTCTGCCAGGAAGGTCGAAAGCTGGTCTTCATCGGCCACATCAACTGCGGCCACGTGAATGCTGGCTCCCCGTGTTTCCAGTTCTTGAATGGCTTGGATCAGACGGATGTGCGGATGATCCGTTTCCAATTGATGCCAGGTTGAGCGCGGTGGTAGGTGGGTACGCCCCATGAGAATCAGTCGTCTGGCTCCTTGCCTGACCATCCAGCGAGCAACCAGTCGCCCCAAGGTTCCCAGACCACCGGTTATCAGGTAGCTTCCATCAGGACGGAACGACGCAGGAAAGGGTGGTGTCAGATGGGTGCTTGGCACCAGGCGGGCCACGTACCGCTGGCCATTGCGGAAGGCGACCTGATCTTCGTCAGTGGCATGCCATATCTCTTCAAACAGCAAGGATGCTTGGTTTGTGGCAGGAGCATGATCCAGATCCACCAGACCGCCCCACATACTCGTAAATTCTTGATGGCCGATGACCCGTCCCAAGCCCCAGAGAGGAGCTTGCTCAAGGGAGATTGGTCCAGGTTTCTCGCCCACAGCCTGCGTTCCACGGGTTACCAGCCACATGTGAGGCAGATGAGACCAACCGCTTTGGGACAACGCCTGCATGAGGTACATCACAGCCAGACAACCCACAGCCTGATCTTGCTCGAGAGCCGTCAGGGTTGGTGTTGTGGCAAACGCAGCATCGAGGCTCCAGAGATAGACCACTCTGGAGAACGAGACCTGACCAGTCGCGGAAAGCACAGCGAAGAGTTGATGAAAGTGTTCTGGATAAGCGGGATTGACGGAGTAATGCCCGTTCTGCTGTCTGAGTTCGAGCGTATCCGTGTGTGAGACGATGACAAAGCGTTCTCCATGCTCTTCCACACACTTGATCAATGCCTCTGCTAGCCCGCTTTGATCGCTAAAAATCAGCCAGCTTCCATCTTGGATAGCGACCCTTGCCTCGGTAGTGACTGTATCATCTGAACGTTCTCTGGGCTGCCACTCCAGTTCATACAGTCCCCTATCGATACGCTCTGGTGCTAGGCTCATGGAAGCTTCCAGGGAATGCGCACGGAAACCTTCGATCTCAGCCAACAGGTTGCCCTCTGCATCAACCACCTGAATGTTGCCCACAACGAGTCGTTCGTCTGCCTTAAGAATCCGCGCATGTGCCTGCATCTGCTGGGCTGGACGAGCAAGAATGCGAATGCGGTCCACGCTTACCGGCAGATAGGGCGTCTGCTGGCCTGCTGTCGCCTCCGTTGGCCTCGCCGCGACGAGCAGCGTCTGGAATGCCGCATCCAGCATTGAAGGGTGGAAGGAGTAGGTCGCCAGTTCCGCCTCTACAGAAGCTGGAACGCGCAGGTCGCTTACGGCTGTGTCAGTGCCCAGATGAATGTGTTCGATGGCCTGGAAAGCAGGGCCATACTGGAAGCCCATATGCTGGGTCTGCTGGTAAAACTCCTCTCTGGACATGTCTCCAGTGCAACCACACCTGATGTCGTTAAGGCCAAGATGGGTTGCTCTCTCATTGGCTTGGCGCTGGCGAAGTCGAGCGCTGGCATGTAAGGTCCAGCGTGCTTCCCCGCTAGGGGTATAGCTATATATTTCAATAGTTGCCTGCTGAGGGTGTAAGACCGTTTGTAGCCTGGGGTCCGACGTTTCAGGCAAGAAGAGGGCTTTGCGAAACGTCAGATCTTCTAGCGTGTATTCACCTTCCCCAAAGACCTCGTGTGCTGCTGCCAGAGCCATTTCTGCGAATGCTGCTCCTGGAAGAAGCACGTTCTGCTGGATGCGATGATCGGCCAGATAGGGCAACAGTCGTGGGCTTACCTCAAGTTCCCAGGTGGGATGAGCCGCGCTCATGCGTTGCCCTAGGAGAGGATGCACCGGAGTGAAGAGCCGATCTTCACGCGACTCGACCGATTCTGTCCAGTAGTGTTTGAGCTGCCAGGGATAGGATGGTAAACGCACGAATGTACCTGTTTGTCCATAGAACGTCTGCCAGGCGATGGGATAGCCCAGCGTGTAGAGCGCACCAAGCGAACCCAGCATCGTCGTGCGGTCTTCTTCTTTGCGCCGTAGCGAGGGCAACACAGTTCCCTGCTGTTCCTGTTGGGTCAGCAACTCGTTGATGGAACTGGCCAGCACTGGGTGAGGACTGAGCTCAAGAAAGACGGTGTAGCCGTCTTGAATCATCTGACCGAGCGCCGAGGAGAATAACACCGTTGCCCGCACATTTTGCCACCAGTAGTTGGCATCAACTCCACGCCCATCAATGCGTGTGCCAGTCACCGTCGAATAGAGGGGTAGCGTGGCACTGCGCGGATGGAGGTCGGCCAGCGAAGCGAGCAACTCTTCGCGCAGAGCATCCATAAAATGACTGTGGTACGGAACTTTGACGGCTAAGAAGCGATGGAAGACCTGGAACGTCTCTAACTGGCGTGCCATATCTTCCAAGACAGGAGCATCACCGACCAGGGTCACCGCGCTCGGGCTATTGATGGCCGCAATCGAGACACGATCACCAGCGTCATGTACAGCCTGGTTAAGGGTTTCAGAGGTCATACCCACCGCTAGCATACGCCCAGAGCCGCTTGTCCGCTGCTGCAAGCGACTGCGATGATAGATCACACAGACAGCATCTTCAAAGCTGAGAGCACCAGCCAGATAGTGGGCGGCGATTTCGCCCGCGCTGTGACCGACCACGGCCTCAGGCTGGATCCCCCAGGAGCGCCACAGTTCCGCTAACGCGACTTGGAGGGCAAAATTTGTCGGCTGAGCAACTTCGGTTTCCTGCATGCGTGAGTCCGTTTCAGCAGCGGTTAATGCTTCTAGTAGCGACCAGTCCGCATAGCGCTGAAATGCTGCATCGCAGCGTTCGATACTTGCCCGAAAGACAGGTTCGTGGTTCAGCAGATCACGGCCCATCGCCCACCATTGCGGTCCCATCCCTGAACAGACAAAGACCATTTTTGGGCGGTCCTGCAGTGAGGTGCGCCCAGCCGTGACGCCAGAGCGCGGCTCCTGTGCGAGAAACGCATCAAGGTGCGCGATGGCTTCGGCTTTCGAGTGCGCAACAAGCGCGAGTCGATGGTCGTGGTGACTACGCCGCACAGAGGCAGAATACGCAACATCATGCAGAGGTGAGATGTCATCAGTGAGGAAATCTCGGTAGCATCTGGCTGCAGCCTGAAGAGCTTCAGCACTGCGAGCAGAGAGAGGCAACAGGTATGGTCGTTCCGGTTCGCTCTTGAGAGTCTGGACCGCTGGGACAAGGGGAGCTTCCTGAAGCACCACATGAGCATTCGTGCCGCCGAAGCCAAACGAGTTCACCCCTGCCAGGGCAGGACCATCAGTCGCAGGCCATGCTTCCAGCGTCGTAGGAACACGTAATTGTAGTTCCTCAAAAGGAATAGCAGGATTAGGATGGTGAAAATGCAGGTGTGGAGGAATCTGCCGATGTTTCAATGCCAGCGCAGTTTTCACCAGACCCGCCACTCCGGCTGCTGCCTCCAGGTGTCCAATATTGGTTTTCACCGAACCGATAATACACTGCTCAGTTGGAGGGCGACCAGCAGACAAGACGGTTCCGATAGCATGAGCCTCAATGGGATCACCAACCGGGGTGCCCGTGCCGTGAGCCTCCACGTACTGGATTTGTCTGGGCAAGATGCCTGCCTGTCGATAAGCCATACGCATGACAGCTTCCTGAGCACCTCCGTTGGGAACAGTGATCCCATTGGTATGTCCATCCTGCGTCACAGCCGTGCCGCGAATCACTGCGTAGATCGGGTCTCCATCTGCCTGAGCATGGCTGAGAGGTTTAATGAGGACAACGCCCGCGCCTTCCCCCCGTGCGTAGCCATTGGCCGCTGCATCAAAGGCTTTGCAACGCCCATCTGGCGAGAGAAATCCGCCTTTCGATTCGGCAATCGTCATGGTAGGCGCAATCATGACATTGGCCCCACCCGCAAGCGCAAGCGAGCACTCGCCATTCCAGAGACTCTGACATGCGAGGTGGACCGCGACCAGGGAGCCGGAACAGGCCGTATCCACAGCCATGCTTGGCCCATGAAACCCGAAGACATAGGAAATCCGATTGGCCAGCATGGTCATCATCATTCCGGTTGCTGAATGCGTCTGCAGTTCATAACGGCTAAACACACCGAAATTCTGCATCAGTTGGTAATCAAGTGTGAAACCACCGATGAAGACGCCTGTATTGCTTCCCGCCAACTGCTCAGCAACCTGCCCGGCATCCTCCAACGCTTCCCAAGTAACCTGAAGTAAGAGCCGCTGCTGTGGGTCGAGCCACATCGCTTCCCGGGGCGAAATGCCAAAAAAGTGGACATCGAATTGATCAATGTACTCTAAGTAGCCCCCTCTAGCGGTATTCATTTTGCCAGATTTCCTGAGATCGGGGTCATAAAACTTTCGTACATCCCAGCGATCAGCGGGCACCTCTCTAGTCGCATCAATACCCGAGCAGAGGAGATCCCAGAAGGCTTGCGGACTGGTGGCACCCCCTGGGAAATGGCATCCAATGCCAATGATGGCCAGAGGTTCTCGAACCAGACCATCTACGAGAGTAGCCCGAGACTCCTCGCGACGGTGAGTCATAGGAGGTACTGATCTATTTTCATCGAGCATAGCATTCCTCTATCTATTTAGTACTAAAAACTTTTTTTGAGAGCCTTTGGTCAACAGCAGCATCCCTGAGCAAA
>JAFATZ010000239.1 GCA_019243675.1 Ktedonobacteraceae bacterium
TCGCGGTAGATAGCATCAATCCATGCATCAGGGGTATATCCATCTGGTGTGTGTACTGTCCAAACAAATTTTTCTTGTTCAAAAAATGAGGAGACAAAAGCTTCACGGGGAATGGAGAGGAATGCCTGGGCTACGCTCTCTGATTGAATGGTTCCAGCTTGACGGAGACCTTCAACAAGCAATCTCCGAGCTTGCGTACTGCGACCAACTGTATCAATGTTTAGCACAAGGCATACTCCTCTGGAGATACTAACAGATGAGCCATTGCCTGAGCCATGGGTAGACCAGTCGGTGGCTCTAGCCAACAAAACTGCCCATTTGGATTTATCTCAATTTCTGGGCTGACCATCTTATCACAACCAGCAGACATTAGTCCTTAATACCACTAGCATAAAATAGGCCATCTCCCATCAGAGCCAGTTTTATGAGAATGTCAGGCAGTGATTATGTACACATGTGTATAGTATGTTAAACAAATATTCCAGTTGTCAAGGAAGATCTAACACGAAGGTGAGCCTCCCCCGTTTGCTCGTGCGACACAATAAATAGCATCCTCTGGGCCTTGACTAAAGTCAAAAATATCAGTATCCTTCTCCAGAGCGTGCAAAAACTCCTCTGCTTCTTCCTCGCACTCAAGCACAATCACCCCCAAGCCATATCTCTGCGTCATGCCAGACCAGAGCACTCCTATGTTCGCATCTTCCTCAAACTGATAGTTGAAAGCATCGACAAGCTCATCGACACGGCTTCCATCACAGAGCACAACGATATCTTTCATGATATGCCTCCTTGCTACACCTTGCCACGAGCAGGTTCCCCCGCTCAACAGCATGCAATACAACTCTGCCCGTTATCGCAGATTTTCCCAGGGATTGGCCGCGCCTACCACGATATAATGCACGTCGCGGTCGCGGCAACCACGCCAGTAGGACAAGCGGGCACAATGGGCCACCGCAGCTTGCAGTTGCTCAGGGGTCGGACTGATAATAAAACGTCCTCCTATATACCCAGTGACGTAGCGCTGGAAGGTGTCATCGCTCATCCAGATACGCAGTGTGTCGTCCGCGTTTGCTCCGTACCAGCGTCCACCTTCATAGTGTAAGCTGCTCATTGCTGCTTCTCCTCCTCGGTTGGTTTGTTGCATCTCGTGAACTTCCTTCTCTATGTTTCGGTCTGGCACATTTGTAAGAAATGATTTGCATACCGCTGTGCTAATAGGATGTTGCACTTGATAAGTATGACATGAAACAAGCGGAACCTTGAAGGTCTTTTCTCCCCACCTGGCGGCCACTTTCCGCAGCAAAGGCGGTCATTTCTCGGTCATTTTCTCGTATTGCTCTTCCTACACATTCTACCCTTGACGCTATCCCCTGGTAGCTATAAACTAGGTGAAGTACACGAGGAGCCAGACAATGGAGAACAGAAAGCTCTCACAAGCGAGAGCGAAGAAGCGCTGGACCATCGCCAAGGTGTGTGAACTCACCGGCATCAGCGAAAAAACGTACAGGCGCTGCGAACGCGGCACTCACAAACCGCACTACCACACCATTGATAGACTTTGCTCTGCATTTAATATGACTGCCGAAGACTTAGGATTCGTGGATGAAACCAACGACCTACCAGCAAACGGCACAGACGTTGTAACCCTAACCAGAGATCAGATCAACGCAATCATCCACATACTACAGTTAGGAGAAGATGAAATGACTCACTTTGATCCCACCAGACGTAAAGCCATCCTCCAAGCCTTACTCACCGCTAGTTCAGTTGCAGTAGCCTCTCCGCAGATACTAGCTAACCCCGAACCTTGGGACCGTTTACCACGCTCCATAACTCAACCATTAGATATGAGCAAAGAAGCGCTAGAATATTTTCAACAATTAATAAATATAGGCTGGCATTTAAGCAATGCTAGCCAAGATGCTACAGTGGAACGTATGCTACCTATCTTCATTCCACAACTAGAAGCTGCTGCACAACAGCCCTCAAAAAATCAACAGGCACTATGTGCGATAGTAGCACAAGGCTATATATTAGCGTCTGAGGTAGATAGGAATAATATTAAAGCTGTAGAGCACTATGGCAAGTTAGCTGTACGTTATAGTGAAACATCACATGACTATAATATATTAGTAGCAGCGTTAAAACAACAGGCCACAATAGCATCAATCGCACATAAAACAAATGAGGCACTGGAGATATACCTAAAAACACTACAATATCTACCATTTGTAACTCCACTGCTTACGTCCAGGGTATATATGGGACTAGCAAACACATATGCCAAAAGCGACATAAAAAATAGTAGTCTAGCCACAAAGTACCTTGATCTAGCTCACGAAACATTTCCCCAAAAACCAGAAGAAGACACGAGTTATCTCTACACAGGAACGGGCACGCCTGTCCTTTATCTCTATAATGGCCTAACCTACACAAACTTAGGAAAGTATCAGGAAGCATGGGACAGTCTTGAGCATGTAGACGGTATTGAACCGAAACCATACCTAAACGAAAGTAGCAGAATCGAAATTATTAACCTACAAGCTGAAGCTGCTGTGGGACTAGGAGACCTGGAAACCAGTTCTAAATACTTGGAAGCTGGCATAACAGCATCTAAGTCAAATGGCTATAACATTCGTGCTAGTGAGTCTTTTGGAGTGTACCAGCAAATAAAACAGAAGTGGCCCAATGAAAGCAGTGTCAAAGAATTGATAGAACTGTTTCACTAAAAGGCGTACCCTACCCATCCTCCAACTCTTGTAATAACTTCACATCCAGCTTACCACTCAAATCCAGCTTGGCGAACAAGTCAGGGCGTCGCTCCCGCGTTCTGCGCAGCGCCTCTTTGCGTCGCCAGCGTGCGATCTGCTCGTGATGACCCGAGAGCAGCACATCGGGAACGCGCCAGCCACAAAATTCGGGTGGGCGCGTGTACTGTGGGTATTCCAGCAAGTTAGCACTGTGCGACTCTTCATCAGTGGAGCCTTCGGTGAGCACACCAGCAATCAGGCGACTGACAGCATCGACAACGACCATCGCAGCCAATTCACCACCCGTGAGCACGTAGTCGCCAATAGAGAGCTGATCGGTGACGAGGTGCTGGCAGACACGCTCATCAATGCCCTCGTAATGTCCACAGAGCAGTGTGATGCGCTCTTCCTGGGCGAGACTACGAGCGACCTGCTGATTGAAGAGGTGACCCTGCGGCGTCATAAGAATAATAGGCCCGCCTTGATAGACGGCTTCGACAGCAGCGAAGATCGGTTCTGGTTTCATAACCATGCCAACACCGCCTCCATAAGGATAGTCATCGACGATATGGTGTTTATCAGTGGTGGCATCTCGAATGTTGTGCAGGTCGATAGAGAGTAAGCCGCGTTCCCGTGCTCTTTTCAGCATACTCTCATTGAATGGTCCCTGGAACATGCCAGGGAAGAGCGTGAAGATATCTACATGCATACTTAATACTCACCTCTAGCTATATGTGTTAAAATAACATCGTTATTGAACGCTAGTGCCTAATCACTCACCTTCCATCATACACCTTCTGGGTGGAGTTTGTTGCAATGTCCTGGTCCCATGTGGAGCGTTTAGAGAATCTGCACGATCAATTAACCATACTACTGGGTGGTGCCATCCGGCTCTTATGTGGAGAAGCTGGTGTTTTTGTGGTATCCAAGGAGGCGTTTGACCCACAAAGTAGCGCGGAATACACGCTCTATCAGATAGACGAGGAGCGACTAGAACGCTTCCTAGCCTGGGCGCAGAGGGGGAGACAGCCGAACTCAGTCGAGCCGCTTGTCTGTCGCAGTATGCCGCACGACTTAGTAACACAGCCTGGGCTGATGGAAGGCGAGACAGAGCAGCAGGAGATAGAGCTGTGCTCGCTCTTTCTCCACGACCCCACGGGGCCTCTCGGCATGCTATACTACGTGAGGCTAGCAGGTATGCGTTCCTGCTTTGAGTGCGGGACAGATGGAACTGTACATATGTTCGTTGCTCAACTTGCCGTCGGCTTGCGTTTTGCCCTCAAAGCGCAGTCACTAGAGAAGGAGCAGGCGCGACTAGCTGCCATTTTCCAATATAGTGCTGAAGGCATCCTCACCGTCGATGCAGCGCTACGTATCATTGACTTCAATCCTGCTATGGAGCGCTTGACTGGGTGGCCAGAGAGTGAGGTGCTAGGGTGCTCTTACTTCAAGGTCTTGCGCCCCAAAGATCGTTATGGCAACGACCTGAGACAGGAAGATTCGCCCATCCTGCAAGCATTTGCGGGTCAGGTGGTTTTAAACAAAGAGATGGTCATTAGTACACGCGATGGACAATGCATTGACGTCTGTGTTACTGCTTCTTGCGTACGTTCAGTGAAGGGAGAGCCAATGAACGGCATTCTCAATGTACGCGATATCACCTTGCAGCGACAGCAAGAGGAGCAGCGCTCAATGTTCATTTCTGTGATCTCACATGAACTACAGACGCCTATAGCAATCATCAAAGGATATGCCTCAACGCTCGCCCGACCGGACGCTAAACTAGATGCGAAGGCACTGCGCAAACGTCTGCTCGCTATTGAAGAGGAGGCGGACCGCTTGAACAAGCTAGTAGGAAATCTGCTCTATGCGTCGCGTATCCAGGCAGGGGGGCTGTCGATGGAGGTTGCGCCGTTAGACCTCGTACCCCTGATCCGAGGTGTGACACGGCGTCTGATAGCCAAGAGTCCCGATGTTGCTGTGGAGCTTGACATACCCGCCAACCTTCCACTGGTGATGGCCGATAGAGACCGCATAGAGGAGGTACTGCAGAACCTACTGGACAACGCTGTGAAGTACTCACCACACCAGCGGGCCTTGACTATTACCTGTCGCGCTACAGGCGAAGAAGTCATCGTGAGTGTAAGTGACAAGGGTATGGGCATCTCACTACGTGATCAAGAGCGCATCTTTGACCGTTTTCAACGCGTTGGAGGCGCTCCAACGCAAGCGATGCCAGGAGCTGGCTTGGGGCTATACATTTGCCGTGTGATCGTCGAGGCTCATGGCGGCCATATCTGGGTAGAAAGTACTCTACATCAGGGATCGACATTTTCATTTAGTTTACCACGTGAAGAAAAAGCTCAATTGCCGATGGTGATGTTTTGATGATAGAAAAGGACACGTTCGATCAGCGTGATATGACGATTTTAATCGTGGATGACGAGCCGCGCATCCGCGATCTTGTGCGCATGAATCTGGAATTGGAACACTACAGGGTCATAGAGGCAAGCAACGGACAAGAGGCGCTGGAACAGTTGCGCGAGCATCTACCTGATCTTGTTATACTAGATGTAATGATGCCAGGGATAGACGGCTTCGAGACACTGCGGGCTATACGCGAGGTCTCCACTGTTCCCGTCATGATGCTCACGGTGCGTCAAAGTGAACAAGATAAGATACATGGTCTGGACCTAGGAGCCGACGACTACTTAGCGAAACCCTTCAATCCCCGTGAACTACTCTCTCGTACCCGCGCGCTGCTACGTCGCTCATTCATGCCGACACCTTCGCGCAAAACCGAGATTGTGGTTGACCAGGATTTAAAGATCGACTTCGCCCGACGTGAGGTGATAGTACGCGGGCAAAAAGTCGTGTTGCGTCCTACGGAATATCGCCTTCTCTATCACCTTGTGAGTAACGCAGGTCGCCTGCTTACACACGAGACACTTCTCTCAAAGGTCTGGGGGCACGAATATCGCGATGAGGCTCATTACTTGCGCCTCTACATTGCGTATTTGCGTCACAAGATCGAAAAAGACCCGGCACATCCAAAGTACATCTTTACCGAACGCGGTGTAGGCTATCGCTTTAAAGCATTAGACGTGTAGGAACGACCTCTTTGACTGGAAAGGAAAAATTATGAATAAGAAGGAACGTGTTGATGGCGCACTACGAGGTGAGCAAGTTGATCGCGTGCCAGTGAGCATGTGGGGCCATGACTTTCTACGTGAATGGAGCCCACAAACGCTAGCTGAAGCAATGGTAGAAAACTTTACGCGCTACGACTGGGATTTTATGAAGGTCAATCCGCGAGCCTGCTATCACGTAGAAGACTGGGGCGTCAAAGTGCAGCCATCGGGCGATAAATACACTGCGCCAATCTATGGGGATACACCAATTAAGAGTGCTTCAGACTGGAAAAGGCTGCGCCCATTGGAACCAGACCGTGGGGTATTAGCCGAGCAGTTACATGCTCTCCAGCTTATCAAGCATAGTATAGGTTTTGACGCCTACTTTGTGCAGACCATTTTCTGTCCACTTGGCGTGGCAAAGTGTCTGGTTGGCAACAAAAATGAGCCAATCCTGCACACTATCCGTGAAGACCGTAAGGCATTGCGCACAGCCTTGCACGTCATTAATGAAACATTCATCAACTTTGCCATTGCCAGTTTAGAGCAAGGTGCAAGCGGCATTTTCTACGCTACTAACAAATGGGCAAGTGCGGGGCTACTCACAGAGGATCAATACCGTGAATTTGGCGAGCAGTATGACCTGGAATTCCTAGATGCTATTAAAAGTCGTAGCAAATTTAATATTCTGCATCATTGCGGTTCGTACATCTACTTCGATCTGCTCGCCTCGTATCCTGTGCATGCCATCAGTTGGGCTGCCACTCTCGAAGGCAATCCAGATTTGCACGAGGGGAAACTGCGCTCGGGCAAAGCAGTAATGGGAGGTATCAGCGAAAAAACAACACTCAAAGACGGCTCGCCACTTCAGGTGCAGGAAGAAGTGGGCAAAGCTATCGAGCTGACGGGGGGAAGCCACTTTTTGCTCGCCCCTGGCTGTGCCGTACCACCAGAGACACCAGCAGAGAACCTAGAAGCTATTCGGCATGCACTCTTATAACATTGTCTTGACAAGCATAATACATGTATTATACTTGTACAATGTGCAAATCACCATGTGCGACACTCTTAACTTGAGGTTGACCTTAAAAACTCATAAATAACTCTGGGCTACTATAGACAATCAGAAAAATGTTGTATAGTATAATCTGATGTAGAGTGAAGCAAGGTGCTTGCACTTGATGGTAGAGATGGGTAGTGTGATGTGATAAATGGAGCGATATCAAACGGTACGGGCCTATTCAGCAGGCGGTGTCGTTTTTCGGGTTGTTCCAGTGTACTTTCCGAAGAATGGCTCTGCGCTAGACCCACATAACATAGAATGCGGCATAGTGCCGCCCGAGGACACGAGGTCCGTGGAAATAGCGCTGGTAGGGCGCAGTCATGTCGGCATGTGGGTACTACCCAAAGGTACTCCACAGCCAGGTGAGACAATCGAGCAGGTGGCCGTACGCGAGGTACAAGAAGAGACTGGTTTACAGGTGCGCTTGATCGCATACGTCGGCAGCGTCTCATACTCATTTGTGCGTGATCAGATACGTTACCACAAACAGGTACGTCACTTTCTGTTCCAGGCAATTGGTGGTGACACTGCACTCCACGATCATGAATACGATGTAGTGGAGTGGTTTCCTCTCCAGGAGGCATGTCGCCGTCTGACCTATCAGAGCGAGGTAAATATTTTAAACCAAGCCGAAGAGAGATTACTACAGTGGCTACAACACCAACAGTAAGGAAGGACTGCACTAACCCTATGCAGAGCAAGTCGCGCTACAGAATTATGCGCCGTATCCTTTTTCCCTATAGTGGGGAGGAACCGCTCTCGCGTGTCCAGGCAATGCGCGTTATTGGGGCATGGATTCTCATTTTCGTCCCTGGTATGTTAATACTTACTCTGTTACTAGCAGTAGTGGTCACTCTTCCTTTGCATAAAATACTTTTGCTGCTCCTGCTCTCATCTTTGTCGGGAATTATTATTTTTGGCACCTTGAGCTGGTTGGTTGTTGCTATGAGTAATCGTGCTGCCCGCATTCTACAGGCGCGTAGGATGACGGGAAGTGGTATCAGTGGAGATAGATATGGATCTTAGTGTTGAAGGTAAATCGGAACGCATCCCCCCTGGCTCGCACATCTGCCAGCTCTACAGCAAAGTGACAGAGATTCCTAGCGTAACAGCACGGTTGATGAAGGTCGGATTATCCCTTTCAGAAAAATGTCTCTTTGCCGCAGCTCCGGCGCAGATTAAGGAGTTTCGTGAAGAATTGCACAAATTGCAAGTCGATGCGGACGCGCTGATCGCAGCAGGGCAGTTGATACTGCATAGTGAGCGTGAGATGTTCTTAGCAAATGGCAATCGCTTCGATCCATATTTTTTACTTTCTTCTCATCAAACATTTATTGCTCAGGCGTTACGCGAGGGTTGGCAAGCTGTACGTATCTCAATAGATATGACTTGGTTATTGAAAGATGTTGCCACTCCTGAACAGATTCTCAAGTACGAGGCGGCATCCGATGCCGTCTTCACCTTCCAGAATGCCCCAATTATTGCTTTGATGCACTACGATCATAGCAAGCTGATGCCCAATCTGGTGGTAGAACTGTTGAAGCTACACCCCATCTCCGTAGTGGGCAAGTACATCAAACGCAACCCTTTCTATTTGAACTCTGAGCAGTATATGCTCAAGATTCTGCGCATAAACAAAGAGAAATCGACAAACACTGGTAATCCCCCTCATAGGGGCAATAGCGCTTGAGCGCTATGCCCCGCAAACCCTCCCTTTCCCCTCTTTAGGATGGAGAAAAAGCCTTTTTCCATTGACATAGATCAGCAATAAATGTTAGCATATCCGTATCTTAACTACAACTACTTTTTTACAGATGAAAGATTAGAGTACGTCATGAATAATAAACGTATTTAAGATCACTATTATCTTTCGGTAAGGAGACGCGTAAATGAGTGATCTCTTTAGCAAAATTAGGCAAGCAACGGGCTTTGTCAATCAAAACGAGCTTTACAACCAAGCTTTCGAGAAAGGTGTCTTGCTAAAGAAGTTCTTTGATGCTGCGGGTATGTTTGAGAAAGCCGCCAAGAAATTCACTGAGAGCGGTGACCAGATGATGGCAACGCAGGCTATGGCCAATAGCCTACTGTATCGTTATTTGGCAACGGGGGATGCCAGCACTATTTCGCCATTGCTCCAGAATTTGAGTAAATTACCACAGATTGAAGTAATCTGCTCGCGAGAGATGATGCCTGTCGGCCCTCTCTGTGCTGAGTTGGATTGTCGCTTAGTTGAAGCTGCTCTCAGCCAAGCGCAAGATGATCAGATCAGATCACGCGACCTGCACAAGCTTGCACGCGATAAGTTTCAAGCGATTAGCCGTAATCCTCTGATTACTTACAGTTATGTTCCAGCAGAAGATCAACATAACGATAGAGCAGAGCTGCGCTGTTTCTATCACGCTGGCATGTACTCCTTTTATGAGGCCATGACAAAGAAAGATAGTGACCCCTCTGCGGCATCAGACGATCTTTCACTGGCAAGACAAGCATTCCAACGCTGCAACGATCAACTCCAGATACAAAACGCATTACTGGGACTATTCTTCTGCTTGACATGCTGATCTCTATATTAGGCCAGCAACGAGGAGTTCCTCCCGAGGCCATTATGGACCAGCTTGAACGTGCGATAACGCAACTCAACAAAGCAGAGCAACAGGCATTAGCCTGTACATACAGCCCACTCTACACTGTACCTCTACAACAAGGCATACACAAAGATATTACAGTTGCTCTGATTTTCCGCGCTGTAATCAAATGCTATGAGATCGTCACCCACGTTCAGTCTATAGATTTCGAGCCTTTTTACCAGTCCCTAACGGACTATACTAGTGCTTTAGTACACATGCAATCGCCTGATCACCTACTTGGGCTACTTCAATCTATCGTTCGCCTGCTGGCTGCTCGCTCTGGTGATGACCCTATCTCCGTGCTGATGGATTGGAGTTGGCTCGATGCTATCGTTGAAAACCAGCGCGTAAAAGGTACTTTTGGCATAGGGGGCGAAAAGGTTGCTATGGTAGTGCGTCATCTGCAACCCTACTGGGCGGCAACACTCAACTATGCTGAACAAAGTGGCGGCATTTTTAAAACAGTCGAAGGTCGCTCGGCACTTATTCTCGCCGATGCCACTTCTACGCAGACACCTGTGATTGGACATTTATTGTCCAAAGACCCTAGCTTGCCAGCCATTCAAGCAGGTATCAACACCTTTAATCTCTTGGACAAACAGACAATCGCATTACCTGCTCTCATATCACAAGATATGGCTGAGAAGGCGATGAAGGCTTATACAAATCAGCGCACGTCTGAGTTAGGGGCAACTGTTGTCAAAATGATCGGTCTGATCTACTTACCCGCAGCTTTTGTACGCTATAAGACCAAAAATGGAGGGCAGCGCGAAATCATTGTAAGCCGTTTGAATTTCGTTAATCAAGAGTTGAATAATGTTCTTAGCCAAACTCATCAGTTTCTTCACCAATATGGTGCTTAGTTGAACTAGAGAAGAGAGGATTTACTATGGGATTGATAGACGTTGGCATCCGGCTCATGGACAATGTTGATAAGGATATACGCCGTATAGGCCAGCGATTGGGATTTATGCCACTCTCCTGGCGTCAAGTAGTGATGGGAAATCCTGCAAAAGATGGGCTTTTGTGGCGCATTCCTGACCCCGACGTTGCTATGGCCAATTCTCTGATTCGTATACAAGCAATCATTGTTTCGGAGCATGAACGAGCCATAGTCCTCAAGGATGGCAGGATCGCTGATCACGAGATTCTTTATCCTGGATTGTACGATATCAGGCGCACTATGGAGGTGCGCGGCCAAATTGAAATCATCTGGACTACTACTACTGAGTTTCAAATACGCTGGGGAGTGCCCGATGTACTGACTAGAGATCGGGTGAGTGTTGGAGCAAGTGGATTTTGCTTGGCAACTATAGTTGCACCTGAGGCATTTCTCACTAGTGTGGCAGGCAATGCACAGGTGTATACAAAAGAAAACCTAGCTGCATTTACCAGATCGGATATTGGCTCTCTCTTACGTGATCTTATGGCCCGCAAGACCGTGATGGAGTTTCAGCTTGCCCGTGACGAGTTTATTTATGCAGCCCGTGAGAAGCTCGACCCCATATTTGCACGTTGGGGCCTAGAGTTTCGTGGGTTGACCATTGAGAACCAGCGCATTCCAGAGGAATTCCGTCAAGCGGCACAGGCACGAGTGAAGATTCAGATGGAGAAGGAAGCCGAACTTGAGGGAGCGCAGGCAGATGTCAGTCTTGCTCAATTGGAAGCTCAGAGACGCATTTATCTAGCACAAGCCGAGGCCACCGAACACTATGTTATTGGCAATGCTGAAGTGGAGAAAATGCGTCGCCAACTGAGTATAGACATGGATCCACTAAAACTGATGACGGCAGAAGCAATGAGAATTGCTGCCGCTAATCCAAGCCAAGGTTCGCTAGTTGATGGTCGCATACAAATTATGGGCCAGCTCTCTGGAGTGCTCAACGCTCCCTCTCCTACTGAAATACCCCCTGTTAATCCTAGCGTTGCTCTAGGACCAACGACCATTGCTGCTTCCGCCAGCTCAACGGTCCAGGCATCTGAGCCAATGACCCGTGAGAAGATAGAGTCAATACTCGACAAGCTTGATGAACGTTTTGCAAACGGGGAGATAAGCGAGCAAACATATCTCCAGATGCATGACAAGTGGCAGAAGAAGCTCAATCAATTGCCCTAGCCGCAGCTTTAGAGTGCCTAACGCTCCACATACCACACGCATTAGGCGCTCTAAATGGGGCTACCCGAAAAAGCATTAATTGCCAAAAAGGTTGTTCAGAGTATCGAGTGGACCTCCCAGGTTGCTTTGACCACCTGCTTGTTGCGCTCCTTCGACCTGTGGTGGATGGTAGGTCATTGACTGGATACCGACGCGGCCCGGACCAGTGAAGCGATTCAGGATGATCGAAGCGCCAGCGAAAAAACCTCCGATAGCACCTAGTATACCACCACCACCACGCTGCGATCCCGCTACCGTTGTGACTGTCATCTGAACCGAGGGATCCTTCCACAGCCAAGCACCAGGCTCAATGTCAAGTGTCTCTCCGCGAGCCAACTGCTTCTCGAAGACATTGCCATAGCCATGCAGGAGTAAAAGGCCCTCGCTGCCCCGTGCCGTGAACTGATCAATGAACAGCCCTGTACGGCTAAACAGAATATTGGCTGCCCCTTGCACAAAGGTAAAGTTATAATCTATATTGCCCGTGGCAACCAGAAATTGATGTTCGCGTACCTCCACCATCTGTCCAGGTTGCAAGCGCAAGGCAACAATCTGACCAACAGAGTCACGCGAAAACGCAATATTGCCCGGCCCTTGTGCTTCAGTGATGAAGATTTGCAGGCCCGCGAACAAGCGCCTTGCTGCTCCCTGCATAGACCGGAAACCAATCTGCACTCCTGGGTGCTTCCACAACAGAATATGATGCTCGAAGTAGATAGGCATCTGGCCACCGAGCATAATGTCTACAACTGGCACCAGCTCACCATCAATGGAAACCGTCATATCCGCGAGGCGTATTGGTCCCTTGGGGTTATGTAACTCTGCCTTCGGCACAGCATTGCCGAAAAGGCTGTTGCTATACTCTTCATACTGATTGGGCGGTGTATATGTCCCCGCCGATTGGGGTTGGTTGACTGGCAATGTCGCTCCACAAGTTCCACAAAACTTGGTTCCATCAGCCACCTGACTTTTACAATTCGGACAAATCATGACTGAACTGCCTTTCTTGAGAATCTGAAGCACATCTTCATTGATAATAACAGTTCTGCACGATGACTGCAAGGGTTGCTAAGTATAGCAACTTGACATCTCCACAACCTTTCCCCTACAATCGAGCAACAAAATAAATAGTCAGGAAGAGGTGCCCCGATGAAGGATGCATCCACTATGGCAAGTCAGCAGGATGGAGAGCAGGAACAGACACAACCTGCCAAGCACGAGTGTTTCCTGTGCCTACTTGATCCCGCTCGTCCCTGCTCGACACGCCAACTAGAAGGGCACATCGTGGCAGCATATGAACGTAGTATCAACGGGAAACCGCTACCGTTTATTCTGCTCAGGACGCCGCACTTTCTGGCCTCACTGGCCCTCACCGACTACTACCTCGGCTTTGTGCGTGATTTGTGTACTCGCGGTCCGATCATCAGAGAACTGGCACTGCGCGTCTACCATCTGCCGACCGAGCCAGAAATCCTAGAATACCAAGGCGAGCCACTTCACCGCTATACAGCGAACTCCTATACCTTAGCCGTGCTAGAGCCTGATATACTGCTCAATATCACAGACTTAGCCCAGGCTCACTATTGCTCACGGCAATACCTGCTCAATCGCCTTGTCTCCTCACCGCCTTCTGCAGCCACCATACGCGGCAATTTGGTGCATTACTGTTTCAACGAACTGCTCAAGGCGCATGATAGAGATCATACGCTGGCAAGAAACGAGTTCAATAGCCTAGCGACGCCGCTCTCGCTGCTACACTCCTACCTGGAACAAGGATTACAGCAATACCAGCTTGAACTTGCACTGGCCAACGTGCCACTTGAGCAGATGCGTGCCGAGGTCGTGTCGCATCTGGAAAGCCTGGCGACGTGGTACCAAAGCCAAAGTACAACGCTGTGGGATATGCCCAGTGCATATGTGAATGAGCAGGCTGCAGCACAACCACGCGAGGGCAATAGGGTACGTGCAGAGACGTTCTTACTAGCTCCTGAAATCGGGCTACGGGGACGCCTTGATCTGTTCTGGGAACAAGCGGGACAGCAGCGTCTACTCGAACTGAAGACAGGCGGTTCGACGGGCGATCTACCCAAGCCCGACCATAGGCGACAGGTACACGGCTACCACGCACAATTGCTTGTACGGCATAATTCAACGCTGAAGAAGGCGCTGGCGACCTTGCTGTATAGTGGGACACTCGGAGAGGCACAGGCTTACGGTATTAGCTTTACACTACGCGAACTGCAGCGCGTCAACGAGACGCGTAACATTCTTGCCCTCAGCCATGCAACAGGCATGCCGTCTGCTCCTCCTGCTCCGTCGCGCTGCCGTAAGTGTTCAATGCTCGCCCACTGTGCCCACATCTCCTCGCTACTCGGCTGGCAGCCACCTCAGACAGATGAGACACAAGACAGAGCGAACCCGTGCAGTGAGGATAGTGCATTTTTCGCTAAGTACTATTGGCTTTTGCATAGCGAGGGGCGCACGGGAGAGCAACAACTAGCCTTGCTCTGGAAGGAGAATGTAGAGCAGCGCAACGAGCGTGGTGTGATAATTGACGGTCTGGAGTTGGAGAAGACGGAAGCAGCAGCGCAGGGTGACTGGCTACAGACGTTCCACTGTGTAAACAAGTCTGAACTGCGCAAGGGAGACGAAATTCTGTTGAGCGATGGTGATCCTATCACAGGACAGGTCGTGATCGGCACCATTGTCGCTATTAGCGCGCAGCAGGTCACCGTCTGGCTACCAGAACTGATTAGCAACCCGACGCTGCTTGATCGCTACGATAATAACCTCGTACACGTGCGTACACTGCAAAATCTGCTGCGCTGGCTCGAACAAGCAGAGCCGCACCTGCGCGACTTGATAGCCGGACGTGTGCGACCGCGCTTTATCGGCGTAAATGTCCCACCACGTCCCGATTTCAACGCCGAACAAAATCTCGCCGTCGAGCGCGCACTGCAGATGCAAGATTACCTATTGATCCAAGGACCGCCAGGGACGGGCAAGACAAGCGTGATCGCCGAGATCGTGAAACGTCTAGTACAGCAGGGGCAACGCGTGCTGCTGGCGGCGTTTACCAATCAGGCGGTGGATAATGTGCTCAAGCGGCTCAGCGACAAAGAAGACTTCCACGATTACATTCGTCTCGGCCACAAGCGCAGCGTCGATGAGTCGGAGGCCGTACTGGGAAAACTTTTAAAGCAGCGCTTACAGACAGCACTGGAGGATCCGCCCCACACAGTGTACGATATACTCCTCCAGACACCAGTTATCGCCTCGACCACGGCAACCTGGTCATCCGACACCTATACACCCTCAAATGATCCAGCAGTTCAGTGGCCAGCATTGCATTTTGATGTTGCCATCATCGACGAGGCCAGCCAACTCACTGTTCCTAGCTTGCTTGGTGCGCTACGCTTCGTCAAACACTTCATCCTGGTTGGCGACGACAAGCAGCTCCCCCCGCTTGTGCTGAGCCAAGAGGCTGCTGCACAGGGTCTAGCCGACTCGCTCTTTAGCATCTTGAAGCGACTTGATGATGACTATATGCAAAGAAACGAGATGGTTATTGATGCCTGTGTCAATTTGGCCGTGCAGTACCGTATGAACCGCTGGATTTCACATTTCTCCTCCCAAGTCTTTTATGATGGGAAGTTGAAGGCTCATGAATCGGTAGCGCATAGATGCCTAGAATATGCGACGGACACGGTAGATCAGGGCACGATAAATCGTGCCCCTACGCCTTTATTTATCACCAGAAGCATTGACCCCACGCGCCCACTCGTCTTCCTGGATATACGTGCAGTACACGGAGTGGACGATGAAATGGCGAGCGAGCGAGCTAAGACGAGCGATGCAGAGGCGCGTGTAGTGTGTGCTATTGTGGAGGCATTGAGGACGCGAGGGATCGAGGAAGAAGAGATTGGCATTATTGCTCCCTATCGTGCCCAGGTGGCCAATATTCGCCATCACCTTTGCGCGATATATGGCGATGGGGCAGAAGGCGCGGTAAATCGGGGCACGATAAATCAGGGCGCGATAAATCGGGCCCCTACCGTTGATACGGTGGACCGCTTCCAGGGAGGAGAGCGCCTCGTTATCATCATGTCATTTGCTACCTCCGTTGAGCCGAGGCTTGGCAGTCAGCGCCGTGCGTTTCTCACCAATCCCAACCGTTTGAACGTTGCGCTCACACGTGCTCAGCGTAAGCTTATCCTGGTTGGGTGCATACACGCACTGGAGCACTTGCCCATCTTTGATCGCCTTATCACTTACTGCCGTAGTATGGGAACTGTCATTAGCACAGAATGAATTGGTGCGTTTTAGCACCAGAAAAAGACCCCAAATATCTAGTTATTAGGGCAACAATGTGTTATACTTGTGGGAAGCTGTATGGTGCATTATTGCTTAGAGTAGATTGTCTATTGAAAGCTGCGCGATACAGGAATGTTGTTAGGCGTAAGCCAAGAAATGAGAAAAATGTATGCAAGTCAGTGATCGAACCCTGTACTGTCGCGATTGTCAGCAGGAATTTATCTTTACCGCGGGCGAACAGGAATTTTATGCCAGCCGTGGACTCACCAATGCACCAAGCCGTTGCCCAGAATGCCGTGCTGCGCATAAGCAAACTGTTGGGGGGCAGAATCGTTCGCGAGGTGGTCGTAGCGACGGTGGGGTTCGCGAGGCCCGTCAGATGTATCTAGCAACCTGTGCAAGTTGTGGAAATGAGGCACAGGTTCCTTTTCAGCCGCGAGAAGGCAGGCCCGTGTATTGTAGCGAATGTTACCAAGCGCAAGAGTCCTCCGATCGAGGTTCTCAACGTCGGTCACGCTGGTAACCCTTATGAGCGCAGTTTTCCTCAATCCCGGCGATTCATTTGAGGTAGCACTCAAACAGTTCAACCGCAAGGTGCTTAACGCAGGGATTCTTACTGAGGCGCGCCGTCGGAAGCATTATGAGAGTCCGCAGGCTCGTCGCAGGAGAAAAGCCACCGCAGCGCGCCGTCGTCGGAAGCAACGTCCACATTCGTAGAGCGTGAATAATCACCAACGCTAAAACAAAAGAGCCTACTAAAACGTAATAGTATGTAACAAAGCGTTTTAGTAGGTTCTTTTGTTTTTTTACATAACCAAAGCATATGTTATGATAGGCGTGGCACGTATGGACCACTTTACTGCTACCACTGATGAAAGATTTAGAAAAGGACAGATATGAGTAACAAATATGCAGGCATAGGGCGCTGGCATGCAGGTCTCATGGCGATGATTGTCGCACTTGGCCTATTACTTAGCGCAACTGCGAGTGCCTTTGCCTCCTCGGTATACATATCCGACGCTGCTGGAGTACTTAATACATCGCGGGTGCAGAGCGAGGCATCAACACTGGGTTATCCGCTGAGCATCTATACGCTGAACAACTTTAACGGCACAACATCTGACTTCGATCAGCGTACGCGTAGCCATATCACACAACCAAACATGCTAGTTATAGCAATTGACACGGTGCATAAGCATGTGACGATTGACGGCGGCTCTCAAGTGCCCTTATCGAACAGTCAGTATAGTGATGCCATCAACGCCTTTCGCAGCAACTACAACGGTGGTGACTATACCGGGGCGACGATAGCCGCTATTGGCTCCCTAAGTACATCTCTTCGGGCTGCTCCAGCAGGATCAGGCTCGAATGGTGGGAACGTGCCTGCCCCTGCTTCGGGTGGTGGCGCATGGCTTGGCACATTCCTACTTATTGGTTTATTGGTCATCGTTGGTCTGGCTGTGTTCGCCTTTATTCGTAGGCGGCGTGGTCTGTTTAATCAGCCGTATAATCCACCTTATAACGAGCCTTACAACCAGTACAATCAACCTCCCTACAATCAGCCCTACAACCAGTATAACCAGCCTCCCTACAATCAGGGCTATCCACCTAATTATGGCCCGGGAGCTAGGCCGGGTGTAAATCCTTGGGTCGCTGGTGGTTTAGGCGCTGCTGCTGGTGGGCTGCTTGGTTATGAGCTGGGCCGACAACAAGGCGAGGAGGAGGGGGAGCGCCAGGATATGGGCAACAATGGAGGCAACTTCGACAATAGTGGCTCTGGTGGTGACTTCGGCGGTGGTGCGAGTGGCGACTTTGGCGGCGGTGGTGGAGGCGATTTCGGTGGAGGTGGTGGAGGCGATTTTGGCGGCGGTAGCAGCGGCAGCTTTTAAGTTCAAGAAGCAAGAAAAAATGTTCCCGATCATGATCGGGAACATTTTTTCTTGCTTCTTAAAGCTACTGCTGCTCGGAACTGGGCATGCTAATGCGACGGCGACCACTGCGACGGGCGATATCGGCGACCTTGAGACGGCTCATCTCACGCGCTAGTGCCGCCTCGATTTCGGCGCGATCTTCGTCCGATGCAGCCTGGGCTAGAGCTTCCTGGGCACGACGACGAGCTTCCTCGGCGCGTGCCTCGTCGATCTCATCGGCGTGCTCGGCAGTATCCGCTAGCACGATGACACTGTTCTCGGACACCTCAAGGAAACCGCCAGAGACGAAGATTGGCTCTTCTCCTTCTCCCAGTTTAATCGTAAGTACGCCGGAACCAAGCAGTGCCAGCAGGGCAGCGTGATGCGGTAGAATACCGAGTCGCCCCTCAGCACCTGGTGCGCTGACAAGATTAGCCTCGCCACTGTACAGTTCACGCTCGGCGGTTACTACCCTGACATGCAAGGTGTTGTTGCGTGTTACCGCCATTGCTTAGCCCTTCTTCCGTGCTTCTTCGTAGCTCTTCACAACATCGTCGATGCTACCAGCCATATAGAAATGCTCCTCGCCAATATGGTCGTGTTTGCCTTCGAGAATTTCCTTGTAGCTACGAACTGTATCCTTCAAGGGAACGTATTTACCCTCGCGGCCTGTGAATGCCTCTGCGACGGTAAACGGCTGTGAACAGAAAAGCTCTATCTTGCGCGCACGGGCTACTGTGCGCTTATCTTCGTCTGACAATTCATCAATACCCAGAATGGCAATGATGTCTTGCAGGTCCCTATAGCGCTGCAAAACGCCTTGCACCCCACGTGCAGTATTGTAGTGCTCCTCACTCACCACATTGGGATCAAGAATGCGGCTTGTTGAAGCCAGCGGATCAACAGCGGGATAGATACCCTTCTCAGAGATTGAACGCTCCAACACGATGGTCGAGTCAAGATGAGCAAAGGTTGTAGCTGGAGCTGGGTCGGTGTAATCGTCGGCTGGAACATAGATCGCTTGGAAGGAGGTAATTGAACCTTTCTTCGTCGAGGTGATGCGCTCTTGCAGCTCACCCATTTCCTCGGCCAGGTTAGGCTGGTAACCCACAGCAGACGGCATGCGACCGAGTAGCGCCGACACTTCTGCACCTGCCTGCGTGAAGCGGAAGATGTTATCTATGAAGAGGAGCACGTCCTTGCCCTCTTCGTCGCGGAAGTATTCAGCAACCGTCAAACTACTCAGACCAACGCGTAGGCGCGAACCGGGAGGCTCGTTCATCTGGCCGAATACCATAGCGAGGCGGTCGAGCACACCTGCATCTTTCATTTCGTGATACAGGTCGTTGCCTTCGCGGGTGCGCTCACCCACACCGGCAAACACGCTATAACCACCATAATTCTTTGCGATATTATTGATGAGTTCTTGGATGATGACGGTCTTACCTACGCCAGCACCACCAAAAGCACCGACCTTACCACCCCTCATGAAGGGACAGATCAAGTCGATTACCTTCAGACCAGTTTCAAAGACCTCGATGTTCGCTGCTTGCTCATCAAGACTGGGAGCTGGCTTATGAATGGGGCGGCGCGGGGCATCAGTAACGTCGGGCTGGTTGTCGATGGGCTGACCCAGTACGTTGAAAATTCGCCCGAGAGTTTTCTCGCCGACAGGCATGGTAATGGGCTGGCCTGTATCGTAAGCGTCTACACCACGCTGTAGGCCATCGGTCGCCCCCATAGCTACACAGCGCACCCAGTTGTTGCCCAGAAGCTGTTCAACTTCTAGAGTCAGATCTTGCTCTGCACCAGAAGGACGGGTAGTGACTGCGTTGTAAATTTCGGGTATCTGGTCCGGGGGAAACTCGATATCGACAACTGCCCCTAGCACCTGCACAACTTTACCCTTTGTCAATGTGTTTGTTGCCATGTATTTCTTCCTTCGGGGGCGTGATAAATCACGCTCCCAATTGTAGGGGCCTGATTTATCATGCCCCCCCGCCAGCACCGGACACCACTTCGAGAATCTGTGTAGTGATAGCTTGCTGACGTGCTTTGTTGTAGGTCAAAGTGAGATCTTGAATGAGTTCATTTGCGTTATCAGTAGCATTCTTCATCGCAACCATGCTAGCGGATTGCTCGCTGGCTACTGCCTCTAGCATTGCTTGATAAACCAAGATATCTACGTAGCGCGGAAGCAGAGCCGTAAAGATCGTAGCAGGGTCAGGCTCGTAGATATAATCCACGCTCTTTTTGCGATCTTCGTTCTTCTCTTGCGCTGGCGGCTCAACAGGCAGAAGTTGCACACTTATAGGTTGTTGCGACACTGTGTTAATGAATTTAGCATAGACGAGGTATACAGCGTCCACTTCGGCTTTCACGAAGGCATCCACTGCCACCCGCGCAATAGCCCTGGCATCGGCAAGTGATGGCTTATCACCGTAGTTGATGAACTCGCCTATGAGCGACTGCTGAGTGCGCACGATGAAGTCGCGTCCTTTACGCCCTACAGCTATAAACGCTAAATTTGGCCGCTCACCCTGCTCTGCTACCTGTCGTTGCAGATCTAGAGCCGAGCTCATTGCCTTGCGGTTGATATTGCTCGGAAGCGCACCGCACAAGCCGCGGTCGGGCGTAATCACGATAAAGCCAATGTTGTGGATGGGGCGCTTAGCGAGCAGTTCCGTACCGGTGCTGACTTCTCCCAGCGAGGCATCAGCCAAACGCGATACAAGGTCACGAATCTGCTCGGCGAAGGGGCGTGCCTGCTGGACACGCTCTTGCGCTCGACGCATCTTGCTGCTGGCAACCATCTGCTTGGCTTTGGTGATCTGAGCCATATTTTTGGTTGTGCGAATGCGCCGCCGGATATCTCGGAGTGATGGCATTGCTTTGCCTCCTAGGGCGCTTGAGTAGCTTTTTGTGTTGTAGTAGCTTTAAGCGCATTCTCAGCCTTGGCCTGTTTGCTCTCTTCTTTACGCGGCGCGGCTGTCCTCTTGAACTCGTCAATTGCTGCACCTAATTTGTCCAGCAGCTCCTGAGACATCTTATTCCTTTGCTTGACCGACTTCTCGACGATCTCCTGGCCGAGCTCAGGATGGTTGGCATCCATATAGCGATAGAAGGCCGCCTCCCACGCGGAAACCATGTCTACTGGCACATCATCCAGATAGCCCTTTGTACCAGCGAAGATGCTCATCACTTGCTTCTCTACCGGGACAGGTTGGTACTGGGGCTGCTTCAGCAACTCAGTGAGACGTTGACCACGGTCAATGCGGCTCTTGGTTGCTTTATCAAGGTCGGATGCAAACTGCGTGAATGCGGCGAGTGCGCGGAACTGCGCGAGGTCAAGGCGCAACGTACCAGCTACCTGTTTCATGGCAGGCGTCTGGGCAGTACTTCCTACACGCGAGACCGAGTTACCGACGTTGATGGCTGGGCGGATACCAGCGTTGAACAGATCGCTCTCAAGGAAGATCTGGCCGTCAGTGATCGAGATCACGTTGGTCGGAATATAGGCCGAGATGTCGTTTGCCTTGGTTTCAATAATTGGTAGCGCGGTTAGTGAGCCCCCGCCATAATCTGCGTTCAAACGTGCCGCACGCTCTAGTAGGCGCGAGTGCAGGTAGAACACGTCGCCAGGGAAGGCTTCGCGCCCAGGCGGACGACGAATAATCAGGGATATATTGCGATAGGCTTCTGCATGCTTCGTCAGGTCGTCGTAGATGACAAGCGCATCGCGTCCAGTCTCCATGAACTCTTCACCAATGGCACAGCCAGCATAAGGGGCAAGATATTTCAACGGTGCTGGCTCGGAGGCGTCCGCAACAACCATCACTGTGTAATCCATTGCTCCCGCACGCTCCAGGATTTCGCGTGTACGCGCAACCGAGGAGTTCTTCTGACCAATGGCGACGTAGATACAGATCAGGTTCTTGCCCTTCTGGTTGATGATCGTATCAATAGCGATAGCCGTCTTGCCCGTCTGGCGGTCACCGATGATAAGCTCGCGCTGCCCACGCCCGATGGGAATGATACTGTCGATAGACTTGATGCCAGTTTGTACCGGAGTGTTCACCGATTGGCGCGTAATAACGCCAGGGGCAATACGCTCAACCGGGCGCGTTTTGTCGGTCTCAATGGTGCCGCGATCATCAAGTGGCTGACCGATGGGGTTCACTACGCGACCAAGCAGTGCGTCGCCAACGGGTACCTCAACGATACGACCAGTGGTGCGCACTTCATCGTCTTCACGTACGTGCGTGTAGTCGCCCATGATAGGGCAACTTACAGTTTCCTCTTCAAGGTTAAAGGCTAATCCATACAGATTTGTACGGGGAAAGTGTACCAGTTCAAGATATTTCACATCCTGCAGGCCATAGACGCGAGCAATACCATCCTGTACCGCAATGACGGTACCGACACTTGCTGTCGAGGTATCGCGTGCATCAAAGCCAGCGATGTTTCTCTCAATGATGGCACTGATTTCATCAGCCCAGGAAGCCATCTTCTTCTCCTAATTTTCTAGAGCAAAACGTGTCTAGTAAAGAAATAGTTTATGAGCGATACGCGGACGGTTTAGCATCTGAGACAGTTTTGTAATCATCATTTGGTCTAGTACCGTGACGGTCGAGGCCCATATCCTTCATATCTTCCGGTAGATCTGCTTGCACGTTTGAGCCGCTAGTCAGCAGCCGCTGTTGCAAGGCAGTCAAGCGGTAGCGTACACTGCCATCGATAACACTATCGCCAACACGAGCTATTACACCACCGAGGATGCTCGGATTGACGTGTGTATTCATGATGATGCCTTTCCCCGTCTGATCTTCTAATGCCTGTTTCACCAGAGCAAGCTGCGCGTTATCCATCTGCGTAGCCGTCGTTACCTCAGCAACTGCCTGGTTTCTGTAATCGAGCATGAGCTGTGCAAATTCATCAGCGATAGCTGGCATGAGGTCAACTAGTTCACGCTGCACGATCAGCAGAGCAAGATTGAGCGATGTGGGCAGCACCTTAGACGTCAATGCCTGACGTATAGCCGTCTCTTTACGTTTTGCCGGAATCTTGGGTTCGCGCAGAAGGTAAGCCAACTTGTGGTGTTTAAAGAGCTTACCCATCTCTCGCATATCTTCTTCGGTGCGATCAAGTGTGTTTTGTTTGCGAGCGAGATCAAAGATGGCAGCAGCGTAACGGCGTGCAATCGCTCCCTTAAGCATTATTGCCTCCCTGCCTGGCCACTGCTGCTCACAAACTCTTCTACCAGACGACGGTTATCTTTACTATCCACCGAACGGCTGATGACTTTGCTGGCCGCGTCAATAGACAAATTTACCACCAAGCGACTCAGATCGTTGCGCGCACGATTGGCCTCTTGCTGAATGCGTGCAACCTGCTGCTGCGTAAGTTGTTCTGCCCTAGCATGAGCATCTTCTAGAATGCGATTCGCTTCCTGCTGTGCATTCTTCGCGGCTTGTTCAATCGTCTCCTGTGCCTGTCTGCGTGCATCAGCAAGAAGTTGCTCTGCTCGCGCTGATGCTTCAGTAAGATCACGCTTGGCCTTCTCTGCATTCTCAACACCCTCTCGGATCACCGCTTGGCGTTGTTCGAGTATCTTGATAATGGCAGGAAATCCATATCTCCACAGCAGAAAAAAGACGATGCCAAAGCTAATGAGCTGCGAGAGAAAGGCAACTGTGTTGATGCCGAGTCCCTCAGATATTCCACTAGACGCATCAGCAAGAAGAGGCGTAAGTATTGCTACCATCGTAGCCTCCTTTCATCAGAAATAGTACCACATCTCTGTGTAGCAGAAAGACACAGTGTACCGATTCCCTTTACTACGATACACAACAGCAAAAGGTAGACAACGTACTGTGTTTTCATACTCTATAAAGACAGAGTACTAGCGAATGAACTTGATGAGGAAGGCAATCAGCAGTGCGTAGATAGCGATAGCTTCAGTGAATCCGAGACCAATAAAGAAATTTGTACGGATCAATGGCTCCGCCTCGGGATTGCGGCCAATAGCGTTAAAAGCCTGACCTGCAGCCACACCGATACCAATGCCAGGTCCAATAGCGCCCAAACCAATTGCTAATCCTACTGCAAGAGGGGTAAGGTCCATGAGAAAAATCCTCCTTAAAGGAAAACTTACAATACTAATTTTAACGTTATGCAATCGCAGAGTTAAAAATCTGCGAGTAGCAATTAAAACTGAACTAATGTGCGGCAGCAACATGTTTCTCTCTAAACTCCGCTCTTGCCTCCTGTTCGCTCTCAGGCTCCGGTCCATGACCGATAGTGGCGAGTTGCAAAAAGATGAGTGTAAGTAGAGAAAAAATAAGGGCTTGCACAAAAGCAACGAATATTTCAAATGGAATGAAAATGACATCCGCCAGAAATGGTAGCAGAAAGGCGAATACTGCCAGCACTACACTACCAGCAAAGATATTGCCAAAGAGACGGAAAGCCAATGAGAGCACACGCGCTATTTCGCTGATAATATCCAGCAGGCCCACGAAAAACTCAATGAAACCGCCAAAGTTAAACTTAAACAGTGATCTAAAGTTGAAGTATTTGCTCAGGTGCTCAGCGGGACCTAGTGTGGAGAAACCAACGACCTGGGATGTGATGACTACAATAAGAGACATCGCAAAATTCAAATTCAAATCGGTGGTGGCAGGGCGAATCCACGGAATAATCGCATTAGAGATATTGCCGAACAGGAAAGGGCCGTAAGGATTTGTTGCATGCATCTGTGCCAGTACAGCGGTGTTAATAGCTCCTACCGTATCCACACCGGGGAAAACATCTATCAGATTTGCTAGCAAGATAAAGATAAAGAGCGTGGCCACTAACGGAAAAAATGTTTTCGCTTTTCTCTTTCCTTGCTCATCCTTGCCCGTCACATTTTCAACCAATCCCAGCAGGAACTCTACAATCCACTCCATAAAATTTTGCAGGCCAGAGGGAATGAGATCACGACGACGAGTGCCAAAAAAGAAAAGAGCAGCTAGAATAAGAATTACCATCCAGGTACCAAGCAGTGTGTTGGTGACAGGGAAAGCACCAATATGAAATATTACATCTGGCGCGAGTTTTATATCAGGAAGTTTCCAGAACACTCGGCATCCTCCTTGTTCGCCGGGCTCTGCTGGACCTTAGTTCGTAGTAGATGGCTTCCGTCTATCTTGCCTATAGCATCTATAGTAATCGTGTGTGTGTTAATAAACGGTATACTCCATATATTCCCGAGATCAGGCCAAGCAACAGCCCGAGTAGTACCAATAAATGTGCGGTATGTGCTACACCATCAAGGTAGTTTCCAAGGATGGTGAATAGAGCAATAGGTACTGCTATAATGAAGCCTAGTTGTCCCATTAAGGCCAGTGATCCCCAAACAGAGGGTGGTGGCTTTTGTTGCATCAGGGTAGCCCCATCTGTCTTCTCTTCTTCTCAAGTACCGACCAGATTATAGCACACAAACTCCTTTTTTTGCAATAGCAGACACATGAATCTGAACAATTTAAAAGCGGTAAAGCAATGTTTTTGTAGCGGTGCGTGTAGGCGTTGCGCTCACACGCACCACTACAAAATTACAGATACCCATGTTTCTGGTACCACAGAGCAGTCTGCTTCATTCCCTCTTCGAGACCCATCTGTGGGGCATAACCAAGTTCCTGCTGCGCACGCTGAATTGAGTAGACACGGCTGTTGGTCAGAAATGTGACACGGCTACGTGTAAGTGGCGCACGCTCGCCCTGCAAACCAGGTGTTAGCGCGAAGATATCCGAGGCGAGATTGGCGAGCCAGAGGGGAATATTGCCCGCTGGAAGTTCTCTCTCCATAGAGTGAGCAATAGCTGTAGCAAGCTCGCGAATAGTAACAGGGGCTTGTCCGGCAATATTGTAGCTGCGACCGATGGCCTGTGGGCATTGCGCGCAAAGTAGAAACGCCGCTGTCATATCATCAATATAGACAGGATGTAGCAGGGCCTTTCCACCGTCGATCACGCGGAAAAGCCCCTTCTTAATTGAGGCGAAGAAGCCCAACAAGTGCAAATCCCCAGGTCCATAGACCAGTCCTGGACGCACTACACTCATGGGTAAACCTTGCTCTTTGTAGGCTTTGAGGGCCAGTAGCTCCCCCTCTAATTTCGTTGTCTCATAAGGATTAGTGGGCGCAAACGGCGCTTCTTCAGCGGCTGCTGTCTTGCCTGTGACACCATGTACACCCGTAGTACTGCAATGGACGATGCGTTGCAACTGCTGCTGTCCTCGGCACGCTTCCAGCAGAATACGTGTACCCTCGACGTGCGTGTGTTGATAGAGGGCTGCCGGAACACTGGGATGGTAGAGACGACCTACGAGATGGTAGATGATGCTCGCACCGTCTACGGCCCGTCTCACCTGCTGTACGTCGGTAATTTCGCCTTGGACGACATATACAGCATCGCCGAATTGCTGACGCGCTTTCTCTCCATCGCGCACCAGCACACGCACACTTTGTTGCTGTGTGATCAATGCTGTGACGAGGGCCGAACCCAGAAAGCCTGTTGCACCCGTTACTAGTATCGTCATTGGCGTGCTCCCGAATAGCCCTTGACGCTAATGGCGTTTTCAGGACAGGCTTCGTAACAGAGAAGGCAACGCTGACAGGTCTTGTAGTTCACTTTCAACGTCTTGAGGTCGATCACATCAGGTAATGGACAGGCTTCGACACAGGTACCACAGTGCGTACATTTGTCCTCGTGAATCTTGGGGCGCGTACCTACAAGACCTGTACCGTATAGAGTAGTGCAGAGGTGCTTACCGCGTTCGGCAATCCAGGTATAGGGATAATCTAGGGGATACATCATCCAGAAGACAAATTTATAGAGTCCCTTTTGTACAGGCAGTCGAAATTTCTTAATAATGCCAACATCTTCGCCCACACGCTGCCATGAAGGCATGCCCAACTGCTGCAGAGCGAGCTTGAGATGTGGAATGTGACGCGGGTTGACGCCCACAACATCGCAGCAGGCTAGGTCAACGGCGAGGCTATCGTGACCAGCAATGAGCACCTGGAGATTAGCCTTGTCGCCGTAGAGTGGCCCTTCTCCATCCTGGCCAACGCTGCCATCGACAATATTCAAGTCAGGCTTGATAGCTAGGTTCATATCTACAATGCTCTGATCAATACCGAAGGTGTGCATGGAACGGCGATCAGGACGGGGTAAGATACCCATCGGATTTTTCATACTCAGCGTCATAGTAGAGACGACGTGCGTCTTGAGTACAGGCAGATTAATCAAGCGGGCCTCTTGTAGAATACGCAGGATATGGAATTTACGCAGTTTCTTCGCACCTGCAGGCTGCACTTCCATCCAATCCCCTGTGCCACCCTCTGGGTCTACACGCAGAATATGAATATCATTTTCTGCACAGAACTTTTCTACACCGAGAATAGTGTATGTAGCCTCGCGATCAAACTCGGTGCCAGGAGTCTCGCACAGAACGGGTTGCGCACCACAGGAGCGCACCTCTTCCGCTACCGCCTTGAGCAAAGCGAAGCTCGTAGTTGAACCGGATGCAGCATTACGCCCCGCCACGAAATTAGGTTTCAGAATAGCCATTTTGGCACCTCTGATAACGGCTTCCATGCCCCCTACCTGCTCAATAACGCGATGTGTGGCTTGCTCAATGCCATCAAAGGTGCGTGTGACTGCAACGGTATTGGTATCTGGTCGTGTCGCTAACATAAAACCTTTCCTTTATGCATGCATATGTGCATGCGAAGATATATTCATGGCATAATAGCAATTCCCTACGATCATCTTGTCCATCTAGTGATTGCATGGCACGGCTATACAGTCGACTGTGCTATTTTGTGCTGTACCTGGTAAATCGTAATAACAAGTTTGCTGTCTTGGTCATTAGCAGAGAAGACAGCTCGTGTTACAGAATGCTCCCTTGCAGTCTCAATAATGCTGAAGGGACCACCCAGATGTTCGATATCATTGAGCATTTCAGAGTCGGCTACGATGTAATCAATACGGTCCCAGTTGCCATTCAGAATTTTATCGTGCAGATCAGGATCAGTAGCCACATTGAAGTAGACATGAGCAAGAGGGTAAGTAGCACCAGGGCCAACCCCTGTCCCCCCAGGCTCGCGCAGATCCATATAGAGATAGCTATTGATAACGATGAACGCATTATGTGGGACATGCTGGTGTATCCAGACAATTGCCTGCTGCTGTGCCGACGTAGGATGCTGAGTGAAGTCTATGCTGGAGTTGGCTAGGTCGTAAGGGATAACGGCACCGATTACGACAAGTACTAACACGACGCGAACAACGTCAAAGCGTAGCAGTTTAGCAATCCAGCTCATGATCGTGTTGACTGCCATAGCAGTATTGATAGCTGTCAGTGCTATCAATGGGATAAAATAGAATGGCAACACAATGCCACCGCGTATCAAGAGGAGCCAGAAGCTGAGTGAAAAGAGCGCTAACATCAGTTGCTGACGCTTCCACCATCCCACTACTGCATTAAAGGCAATAGTCACGATACTGCAAGCTACAAGCACAGCATCTCCGCTGACCCACACATGCCAACTTGTGGCAAGACTACCCCCGGTCTGTGTACGCTGTGTCTGCCCAATAAGCGTATCAATTAAGCTCAGGTGCTGACGCGTATCACCTGGGAGATGCCAACTGTAAGGAAATAACTCACCTTTCAGAACAGCCAACAAAATAAAGCTAGAACCTATCGCACCAACGATATAGGTGAAAGCCACAAGAGCAAACTTGCGCTGAAACTTCGTCGTATGCAGCCAAATAGCGTAGATCATGACTGGTAGAAAGAGCAAAAAAATCTCTTTTGAGAGCAACGCTATGCCGAAGGAAACGGCGGCCCCTACAATATATAAGAGACGACTGTTCCCGACCACCAATAAATACATTGCTAACAGCAGCCAGAACGTGCCGATGTTATCTAGTAGCACTTGCCGCTGATAGGTGATGCTTAGTGGTGAGAGCGAGAAGATGATCAGAGCTAATAGCCCTGCAGTGCGACTAGCACTCAGGAGACGCACAATCAGATAGACAAGTAGCGAGCAACCCAAGGCATAAAAGAGCATGAGGACCCGACCACTATTAATAGCATTTCCGAAGGTAAAGAAGCCCCCGCTCAGTTGCACCCACGCGGCAATCTGCATCCAACCCAGTGGGGGGTGACCATAGCCATAGGGGTAGGGAGTAATCAGTCCTTGCAAGATTGCCCAGGCATTGGACATATAAGTTCCCTCATCCAACTCATAGCGAGGAAAATTAAACATATTAAAAGCATGAGCCACCAGCGAAATAGTCATGCCAACGACGACGACAAAGGTTTCGAGCCAGAGAGGAATAGTAAGTCTTCCCTTATTTATAGGATTGATGGGAGCGATTTGGGGCAAAAGGTGCGTTGCGCTGCTAGCTATGCGCTCCCCCTGCTGTGGCATTGTCTTGGGCAGATTTGTGGTAAATCCCGTCGGTCGTCGCAATGGATGAACGCGCCGCCCTTGACGATTAGTAGTAAGTACGAAGAAGTTCGGAGCGCGATACAGAGTAACGTTTCCTCCCTCAATCTCTGGTGCTTGCTGTGAAGGATGTGCCATTGTTGGCGGCACTGGAGGTACTGGTGACACTGGCAGTTGCACTGTAGGAAGCTGTTGCACTTCTTGTCTAGTCTGGTCTTCCATAGGTGTTACGTAACGTTGAAACTGCCCTTGCTGCTTAGGAGATGCTTGTTGCTGCTTTTCCTGCTCGGGAAGCGGTTCATAAAGAGTCATACCGTTACTTTCAATTCTTATGCAACTGCTTTACGGTGTTGTCCAATATGGGCAGTTTTCTCCCAGTTTGATGTCCCCTTGATGGAGCGGAAGACAGCGCGGATGGCACCTAATCCCAGAACAAACTGATAGGGAAAGAAAGCCAGCATCAGTATCAGTACCTCGCGCCAGCGCCACTTGTGTTTATGCACGCGCAGGAACTCGTGCAAGCCTGCGATTTCTATGAAGATTGCCAACACGAAGCAATAGAGCGGCATAAAAGTCAGCATTGCCAACCAGACGGGTAACTTGACGAAGAAAAGCATGAAGAGCGAAACTGGAATCATGAGCACGAAAAATGCTTGCACTTCAGGCAAGATGAGCACGTAGCAGGCCAACAAGCGTTGTGAGAGTTTCTCCAGCTTGAGCCATTCCCACTTGAAGAAAATCTGAATAAAGCCCTGATTCCAGCGTGTGCGCTGCTTGATAAACTGTTGGAGAGTATGAGGTGTCTCTTCGCGTGTCACAAACTCATCGTCATAAATGATACGTAGACGCGCATGGGAGAGGCACAAACGAATACCAAGATCAGCATCTTCTGTTAAACAGTTTTCGTCCCAGCCGCCGAGTTGCTCCATCAGCTCGCGCCGAACAAAGACGGTGTTGCCACCGAGGGGTGTCATACCAATACGCGCAAAGAAATGCAACGACGACTTAAACCAGAAGAAGTATTCTAGCACGTTGAGGAAACAAAACCACTTTGTATTATAATTCATCAACTGCACGCCACTTTGCACCACGTCCACACCTTCATCAAGCATAGTCGTATTGATAATGTTGAGAATATCAGGATGAGGTTCATCTTCTGCATCGAAAATGGTTACTACATCGCCTCGAGCCACCTGGAGCGCATAATTGAGTCCACGTGGTTTACTGGTTTTGGGTTTACTGTCGTAGATGACAAGTTGAACATTAGGATCCCCTAGTTCGTCAATCTTGGCCTGCGCCTCCGCGATAGTGCCGGGGTCGTCATCACTGCAAATTGCTAGAATCTGCATCAATTCTTTTGGATAGTTCAAGTCATAGACTTTCTGAATCGTCTCACGATAGACATCCTCTTCGTGGCGCGCAGGTAGCATAATGGTAACGGAGAGGCAGGGGTCGCGATACACGGTCGGAGCATGATTAAGCCACGCGTGTTCCGGGGTCTCCCAAGTGAAGAGGATTAAACGGATATTGAAGATGGCCTGGGCTGTCATCACAAAAATAATCACCAGGTATAGGAGTTCTAAGAAGGCAATGAAAATAGTCAAAAGCAGCGCTTCTCCTCTCTATCTAGCAAGGCACGTAATTGGCTAATGCATCGATCTTATGACCACATAAAGTATGGCTGAGCGGTGTAACGATCGAGCCGTCCTTAGCTGGTACAATGTAGCTATACGCTTCAGCACCACTGAGTTGAGTTGCACCGCTGCGATGCAACGTAAGCACGACAATACTATTGCCGACAATGCTCACATCCAAGCTAGGCCATGTACTTACCCCTATGAACTGATTCACAGGACGAATTTGTATAAGCTGTGTCGTTGCGGACTTATTGACGAATAACAGACTTACCGCCTGATGCGAGTCGTCCTGGGTGGCATACATACTAATAGGTGTTTGCCCTACTGCCACAGGAACAAGGTTTGATTGCAGATGCGCGAACAACTGCATCACACGCGCCATTGCTGTTTCTTGCAAACCATTTCCAACAAACAAGGGGTAGGGTGAGTTGACATCTGACGCTGAGAAGAAAGCTGCATACTCGATCTGCTGTTCTAGCAATGTTCCCCACGTATCTGCCCACCAGAGAGCGGCTTGCCCGTGAGAAGGATCGATGCCCTGACTAGGATTAGTATTGACCTCAGTAATAGCAATGGGCACATCGCGTCCAAGATCTCGCCTGATCAAGTCGCGTAGGGGAGGTAGTAGATAGTTTAAAGCATTGCTACTACTCATAAGTAGAGCGGGAGCCTGTTGGGCATTCTCGAAAGGGAAATAGTGGAACGAAATGCCATCAAGCACTCTAATATGATTAGCCTGTTCGTAGCTGCCTATACCTTTCAGGAAATCGTCCATCCAGGGATGCCCACCTGCGTCGAAGGGACCAGCGCCCACACCATAGAAATTACTCAGTTCAGGGCCGAACACCTTAATAGTCGGGTCATTCTGATGCATAGCCTTGGAGAACTGGATGAACGCCGTTACATAATCCGCCACCGTATACGGCTGGTTGGTTAACGGGTTAATCAATGTTGGCTGATCTGGCTCGTTGCCAACTGTCCACAGCTTCACTGGGTGAAAAGGATCGTGCGCATGCTGGGCCTTACGCTGATCGCTGTGCGGGTTATTCATATAATCGACCCAGCGTCCTGCCAAGTTGGCTCTTACATTTAAATCTGTAGTCAGGTCAGCAGGCTTAAAATTGCCCTGCTCGTCTTTCACTGGGCCAGAAAGATGTGCCTGAATCATGCCTTCACTGTTTGTTTGTGTGAGAAACGTAGCAAAATTGCCCAGTTGACTGAGCGTGAGAATATGCTGCTCACCCCACTCTCCACCTGGGTAACGCAACAACTTAATAGACATATCCTGCAGGCCACTGACAATAAAAGGAGTGTAATTCATAAAGCCAGCAGAGATGTGATCCAGTGAGTTAGTACCCACTTTAGGAAAGACATTCACCCCGAAGAGATGAGGGTCTATTGGTAAGCTCTGCCTCAAGTCGACCTGTGCAGGCTGCTGGTCACCGATACGCACTTCAAGCTGGTCATCGTTACCGCTGGCAACCATACTTACACGTAACGCAGCAAAAATAACCACGATTAGCAAGATAATGCTAACAAGAGTAAAGATGCCACGACGCTTAAGGCGTGATGCTGGAGTGAGCGGAACAACATCTCGCCAGCCCACTTGTTGTTCTGGTGAGCGTTGCACCTGTGCTACTGCTCCATTACGACCTGCATCGTTATTGAAAGCCATACTCACATTCCTCTGCTTAGACGCAATCATAGAAAGAAGGTCACAACGACTTTATTTATTTGACGTATTGGACATCGCATTGAAACAGTTAGTAGGACATTCTACCCTAATGTACTATTACCAACACAAAATAGCATAAATAATGACGGGCACGATCTTGTGCATCCGTCATTATTTATGCTGTAGAACAGCCGTTACACTAATCAGTAGTTCCAAAAACCAGAGCATCACATGATGACACTGGTTTTTGTTGGGTTTGCACCGCTAATCAATGCACAGATATTTGTTGGCCTTCTGAAGATACAACTCCTCGTTTGCCTCTATCATCAGCTTATGCATCACGACGACATCAGGGTCGGGCAACAACTCAACAGGTTGTAGACAAAGGCGCATAATCATATGGCCATTTTCTATAACCTGAACATACCCCTTTGAGCGCGGTACGCGATATACACGTTGTGGCTCTGTGGGACTAGGAATTTCCAGATAGCCCCGCCATGTGAGTTGGTGAAATTGTTGCGGTGTAAGTGTATCGCGCAGAAGATCAGCAGCTCGGCGCTCAGCACGCGACCAAGTCTTGAAATATGGCTGAAAAATCAGCCATATTGTTTGCAAAACTGCTAGAATAATAACAACCCAACCCAGGACGCCAAGCACCTGAGTAACGGGAGTCATCCGCCGATAACTCGCGGGACCATCACGATCTGCTCTGCAGTAGCATCGAACTGATCAATACGCTGTGTTGGTTTACCTGGCTCGACGCGGAATGGGGTAGCGCCTCTTGCACGCTCTTGGGCAAAGATGCGCTCTGCCTCTCGGACCGCTGCCATAGCCTCGGGGTCACCTGTCAAGGCTTTCTGCACATCCCATACGACACGATCATCGCCGCGCCGTGACATCACTCGTAACATTCCCACAGTCGTTCCTCCTTCGTAGTCTACGCCACGTGAGTGGCATTTTTCGACGGACACTTGTAGAGGCTACCACAATGGTAGCCTTCACACAATCAATGAACTACATAGTACAAAAAAGTGGTTTTCTGCAAGTGATGCAGATTGCCTTCTTTGTAGGACACGTTTCATGTCGGTGATCTGTTACGTTTCAATCCTCGCCAGTTCGTAGGGAACTACCGCAACGTCTGTCTAAAAATGACAGGATACAACGGATGGTATCCCTACGCAATCCAGGGATCTTTTCCGAGCAGCTTGCGTGAGTCTGCACTAGCATCTCTGAATAGGTGCAAGACGTATGTTGAACGAGAATTATTACTACTATTGTACGTGACAGTTTGGCGTTAGTCAATGGGGTAGGCATATATTTCAACGACGATTAGCTACTGCGCCGTGACTACAGCAACAGCAGCCGTGCCAGGACCGGTATGTGTACCTAACACAGCTCCGAGCTTGTAAAAGGGGATATCTCCCTTGTATACCTCCCGTATTGCCTGGGCGAGCTGCTGTCCCACCTCTTGACTGGCTTCAGCAATACACAGACTTTCTATTTCTCCCATTTCACTCACCAGTTGTGCTACACGTGCATACGCCTTGCCGCGGGTGCGTGGGCGCTCTAGCGGTGCCGCCCCACCGTCTTTGATCGCCAGAATTGGTTTGACATTGAGCATGCTACCCAGCATCGCCTGGGCGCTGCCAATACGCCCTCCTCGTTTCAAGAACTCCAGCGTGTCCAACACTGCTAGAACGTGGGTGCGGGAAAGTTCATCGAGGACGTGTACCTTGATTTCTTCCAAGCCCACTCCTTGTTTGGCCTCTTGTGCCGCGTGCATTATAGCCTGAGACATGCCCACACTGATAGAGCATGAATCAAGGATAGCGATGGGTATCCGGCTTTCGGAGAGCGTATCACGAGCTGTGCATGCTGACTGATAGGTACCGCTCAATTTTGAGGAGAGATGAATGGAGAGAATACCATCTGCACCTTCACTGATGAGATTTTTGTAGGCTTCTTGTAATGCGGCCGGTGGAGGTTGAGAGGTACGCGGCAAGGCTTTACTTTCCTGTAACTTTCTATAGAAACCCGCGTTATCCAGTTCTACTCCATCAAGAAAGGCTTGTTCACCGAAGAAAACGGTGAGCGGGACGATGGTAATACCTAACGCCTGCGCCTGCGCTAGCGGAATATCAGCAGTGCTATCTGTAACAATACGAACGGCCATGATACACTCCAGTTCATTCAGCAGAGATAATATAAGGGTAGTATGCCTGCCCTCCGTCCACTACCTCGATCTCAAGGTGCGAGTACTGCTGTTTGATGTGATGAACTCTTTCTTGTGCCTGGGCAGCCGTGACATTCTCTCCATAGTAGAGCGTGACAACTTCATAGTTTTCTAGTTCCATGCGCTGCAATGTGTCGTTAATAACATGATCCATATTCTGCCCTGCAACTGTCAGTTTTCCGTTAATGAGGCCGATATAGTTTCCCTCACGGACATCTACTGCGCCAACCTGTACTGAACGCACTGCTGTAGTAATCTCCGCTGTTTGAACATGTTCAATAGCCTGTGTCATGGCCTGACAGTTCGCGGCGAAATCTGCCTCAAAGTTGAAGCTTAGCAATGCAGCAATACCTTGAGGCATCGTGTCGCTTGGCACAACATAGACTTCTTTGTTTGTCAGAGCAGCAACCTGACGAGCGCTCAAAATCACATTGCCATTGTTGGGCAGAATAATTACTTTATTGGCCGATACGGTATTGACGGCTGCTAACACCTCTTCAATACTGGGATTCATAGTTTGCCCACCCGCAACGATAGCGTTGACTCCTAAGCCTCGGAAAACTTTCTCTAGACCCGCCCCTGAGACGACTGCGACAGTGGCGCTATCTCCAGTCACAGCAGAAGTTTCTCCTGCATGTTCTGCTTGGCTCTCTGCCGCATAGGTAAGGCTCTGCTCTTGCAGATTTTCGATGTTAATATCTAGTAAGCTGCCCAGGCTCACTCCGTAGTCAAGAATTTTGCCAGGTGTTAAGGTGTGAGTATGCACTTTGAGCATCTTCTCATCACCCGCAACTACAGTCGAAACACCGCCCATGTCGATAATCATTTGACGAATAGCGTCCACATCCAAATTCGTGCCGCGCAGCAGAAATACAACCTCGTAGCCAAACTCCTCATCAACGGTGATTCGCCCTTTTTTTACGGCCGCCTCCCCAGAAGAAGAGCTGACACTAGGAGGAGGAAGTGTTCCTGTTTCACCTCTCACATAGCGCCATACTCCCTCTAAAATTGTGCAGAAACCTTGCCCACCAGAATCAACAACACCAGCCTGTTTGAGAGTAGGAAGCAACTCCGGTGTAGAAGCTACAGCTTGGCGAGCAGCAATAACGGCCTCTTGTATTAAGCCAACTAGATCATCACCTCGCTCTGCACTTTTGCTGGCCGCTTCTGCTGTCTCGCGTACAACAGTCAGAATCGTTCCCTCTATGGGTTTAAGTACTGCACGATAGGCCAGACGCGAAGCTTCTTGCAAGGCGTTAGCAAGGTCAGTGGCGCTAAAGGTCTGCTTCTTGTCGAGTCCCTGGGCCAGCCCACGTAGTGCCTGCGAAAGAATAACGCCGGAATTGCCACGCGCTCCGAGCAGGGCACCATGCGCAATCTTCTCAGCGATGACGCTAGCGGAGGTTTCGGTGCTATGGATGATGTCACGGATTGCTGCCTGCATAGTGGCTGACATATTTGATCCAGTATCGCCATCGGGAACGGGAAAGACGTTGAGAGCATTAATAGCCTCGCGGTGCTCTTCCAACCATGCAGCGCCTATGAGAATAGCCTTCTTGAGGTCCTGACCATCGAAGACGCTGATACGACGCAGACGTTGTCGTATACCTGCTATACGAGATGCTTGTTGCTTCATAATTCCCCTTTGCCGCTACTCACCGAATTCCGCCCCCGTGGTTTTGAGAGAAGTGGTGATGGTGCGGACGAAGGCCCGCACCATCACCACTTCTCTCTTTTTTTAGGTGGGGCTGGGCAGCCGCTAATGTCCTTTTTTGTCAGCATGGCAGAGCCACTGCTTGCATTAAGATTGGACTTGCCAAATTGACCTATATCGGTTATACTGGCATAGTGTGCCGGGGTTAGCGGATGCTATTTTCATTCATGCAGTATACCAAAGGCCCCAGAGATAATCAAGGATAATCTCAATTCCACCAAAGGCTAGGGAGGAACATAGATATGGCAGCAGGTCGTTGTGACATTTGCGAACGTAAGCCAATGTACGGCAATAACGTGCCCCACTCGCAGCATCGTACGCGTCGCCGCTTCGTATTAAATGTACAGCGTCGTCGCCTTGAAATTAATGGTGTTCCACGTACAGTGAATATCTGCACACGCTGTCTACGCACTATGATGAAGTTGCCAAAGGTGCGTTAAAGCTAGGCATAAAGCAAAAGGTTGCGGGCAATGCTCGCAACCTTTTGCTTTATGCCTAGCTTTTGCTTGTATCGAAGTGCGTGCGCAATTGACCACAAGCAGCAGCGATGTCGTCACCGCGTTCGGCACGCACACTATTACTCACACCATGTTGAAAGAGGATATCGCGAAATGTGCGTATAGCCTCCGGCCCAGGAGGCCGATAACCAGCCGCTGTTGCATTGACTGGTATGCAGTTTACATGGGCAAACTGGGCCAATGGAGCAAGTAGTTCGCCAAGTTGGTGTGCGTGTGTCGGCGTATCATTTACTCCTGCAAGTAACACATACTCGAACGTCACCTGACGCCTTGTGGCCGCTATGTAGTCCTCGCAGGCGGCTAGCAGCTCTGATAGAGGATATTTACGATTCACTGGCATAGTCTGCCCGCGTAATTCGTCGGTTGGAGCATGCAGCGAAATTGCTAGATGTACTTGCAGAGGTTCCTGGCTCAACTTGCGAATCGCTGGGACAAGTCCCACGGTTGAGACGGTCATGTGCCTTGCTCCCAGATTAAAGCCATCGGGGCTATTAAGAATGTGTAACGCTCGTAACACATTGTCGTAGTTGTGCAATGGTTCACCCATGCCCATAAGTACGATATTGGTAATATGATCGATAGGTTTACTATCAGGTAAGCCCCGTGCTACCCAGGGAGCTTTGCGTAGTTCGCGTGCAAAGTACAGCACTTGTACTACGATCTCTCCCGCGCTCAGATGGCGCTCAAACCCCATCTGGCCAGTCGCACAGAAGGTACAACCAAACGCACACCCCGCCTGCGAGGAGACGCAGACAGTAGCCCGTGCGCTACTCTCACCCAGGGGGGGATAGAGCATTAACACCGATTCAATCAGCTTGCCGTCAGGCAATTCCAGTAAAATTTTGCGCGTGCGGTCATCCTTAGAATGCAGTTCCCTGCGTACCACTATTGGCCCAATAGACGCTTCTTGGGCTAAGCGGCTACGCAGGGACTGCGGTAGATTGGTCATCTCTGCAAAATCTGTGACCAGATGTGTATAGAGCCAATTATAGATTTGCTTGGCGCGAAAAGACGGCTCACCCTGCTCTTTCAGCCACTGCTGAAGTTGAGGGAGCGTAAGTGCTAGTAAATCAATCTTTTTAGTTGTTGTGTGTGATACTATCCGTGTCATAGTCATGCGTCATTATAACATGAAAAAACAAATGTTTGTGCTGCTGCCAAAGGAGGGGAGAGGAGATTTTTGTCATCTACACCGCTACAACAACTCATCATGCAACGCATCCAGCGCGATGGACCTATTACTTTTGCCGAGTTTATGCAGATGGCGCTCTATATGCCCGGCTATGGCTACTACGTTACGGGACCAGCAAGAATGGGTTGGCAAGGCGACTACTACACCAGCACCAACATCTCGCCTCTTTTTGCCAATTGTGTGGGACGGCAACTCTACCAAATGTGGGAGCAATTAAAACGTCCTACCCCCTTTGTAGTGCTGGAACAGGGTGCCGGGCGCGGTCACCTCGCAGAAGGAGTGCGCCGTTGGGCTAAACGAGATAAGGGAGAAGATGACTTCACTACGGCTCTCGATTATCGTGCTGAGGATATACACATGGGGCAGGATGCTGTAGCAGAGAATGAAGTGAGCGACACGACAGCACAGCCACATGTTATCCTCTCAAATGAGCTGGTTGACGCCTTTCCTGTGCATATCCTGGAGAAACGCAATGCTCGGCTCTATGAAGTATATGTGCATGTGCAGCAAGATCGCCTGAGCGAGGTGCTCGATGAGCCGAGTAGCCCAGAGGTGGCAAGCTACCTGGATAGTTACCATATTCCCTGGCTCTCTTTCAACGATGGCTGGCGCGCCGAGGTCAATCTAGCTGCGTTGCGCTGGATGAAACAGACGGCCCGCTTACTACTAGGTTCGTCGCCACGACGCAAGAGGCGCGGTTTTATTCTCATTATCGACTACGGCGATAGAGCACGTGCCCTCTACACACGCCATCGGTCAAGGGGAACGCTGGCCAGCTACTTTCAACATCAACTAACCGAACGACCGCTGGTTCGTCCGGGCGAACAGGATATTACTGCACATGTTAACTTCAGCGCACTCATCCAAGAGGGCCGCACCCAAGGTTTGCGTCTATACACGTTCACGACGCAACGCCTCTGGCTTGAGAGTATGGGCATAGACGAGGAATTGGAGTGGCTACGCACACACGACTTTGCTGTGATAGAGACACAGCGCTCCTCCAACCAAGGCCAAGTAGCGCTACTCCAGTGGTATGATGTGCGCCAACGTGCAGCCGCACTCACTGATCCGGCGGGTATGGGCAATTTTAAAGTGCTTATCCTCAAGCACTAAAAACAATGAAGAGAAAATTTGAACAATCAAATTTTCTCTTCATTGTTTACTCTTATTTCACTTTTGCTTCCAACACTCCCACCTGCTCTTTTAATTTACGGCTCTCCTCGCGCAATTCGTCGAGATCTTTGCGCAAGTTTTTCAACTGTTCGTCATCCTTTCCACTGGAGCGTAGCGCATGAGCGGCAGCACGCATAGAGTGCTGAGTGCCAGAGTCGAGCTCGCGGCTGGCTGCACGCTCTAATATTTCAATGGCGCGTCTCTCGCCGAAGACTTCTAGTGCTGAGGCGCAAATGCCGCGCACCATGTCCCAGCTATCATGTTCAACAGCGTTACACAGCGCTGTGACAGCTCGCTGACGAGCCTCTTCGCTGTAGAGATAGCGTTTGGCTCCGACAACACGTAAACCTCTAGCGGCCATTGCACGCAGCAGTGGATGGCGTGTCGGATCGTTGAGGTACTGCATCATTACCTCCACTACGCGATTCTCGCCCGCCTCGCCCAGGCCAGCAAAGACGCCGCGCTCTACGTAGTACATCCATGTCGGACGCTCCAGCAGTCGTGTCAGCAGTTCAACGCTTCCTTCGACGCGTGTTTTGCCCAGCGCTTCCGCAGCGCTTGCCTCTACTTTGTAGCTTACGTCGCCCTTCTCAAGTAGTGTGCTTAAAGCCTGAGCTGAACGCTGCCCCATTTCAGCCTGCTGAGGCGCTTGAAATGTGCCCAGAGCTTGAACAATGGCGGCACGTACACGCGAGAACTCTGTGGGATTGAGGGTCTCCAGCGCCCGTATGAGCACGGTTTGTGCCTTCTCGCTGCCTCTCTTGCCAAGTGCAGAGACAACTGCGACACGCACAGCCCAGAAGGGATCGCGCTCTAGGGCTGTGGTGAGTGCCTCAAAGCTCTCGTCATCACTCTTTTCGCCTAATGCTTCTGCGGCTTCGATACGTCCCAACACATCGGGATCGTGGGCGAGTTGAAAGCGTAACAATTTGGTAGAGCGCTCGAATTTGAGTGTTTTGAGCAACCAGCCGTCTGGGTCGAAGCGCACCATGAGCGGTTCACTCTGCAAGGGAAAGTAGAAGTTCTGCTCGACCTGTCCATCTTCCCCGACAACGACACGCATGGGCACCACGCGTATTTGAGTAGTCTGAGTTGCTTCGTCTGAAAGCAGGACGCTAAAGGCGAGATCGACAGGAGTCACAAAACAGGGGGTCAACTCGTCAACCTTTTGTGTCTGCTTGATCTTGACCCGCGCCATGCGATGCTCATTGTCCCATGAATACTGTACTTCAAAGGCTGGATAGCCACCACTGTAAACCCATTGCTGGAAGAAGCGTGCCATGCTGTGGCCAGTCACCTCTTCAAGCGTGCGCTCCAGGTCAGCGGTAATTACCTCTTTCTCGCGGTAGCGTGTAAGATACGCTTGGATTGCGCGCCTGAAGGCCGTTTCACCCAGTTGATGGCGCAGCATATGTAAAACCCAGGCACCTTTGTGATATATGTGAGCGTCGAACAGCTCCATGCCCTGATCGTAGTAGACGTTATAGACGACAGGACGCCGATAGCGGCTATCTTCGCCTAGGTAGCCCTCCTTCAGGGACTTCATCGACACTTTGAACCAATCGTTGCCAAGGTCATGTTCATTCCATAGTTCTTCAAAGTAGGTAGCAAAGCCTTCGTTGAGCCACGCGTTTGGCCAATCGCGACAGGTGACGAGGTCGCCGAACCACTGATGGGCCAGCTCGTGCGCCACTACTGGCACGTAGTCTAGGTCGAGCGCGGCACGCTCATCAAGCAACAGCGTAAAGCTATGCGTAGTGGCAGTGGTATGCTCCATCGCTCCTATGTAAAGTTCAACCACTGTCTGCGCATACGTATCGTAGGGATACTCGACTCCGGTGTAGTCGGAGAAGAAGCGCATCATCTGCGGTGTCTTGCCCAGGTAGAAGTGAGCCTCGTCCTTGCGATCTTTGCGCACATAGTAGTTGACAGGCTTGCCATTGTAGGAATCTTCAATGACAGCGAAGTCGCCCACCACCAGCGAGACCAGGTAGGTGGCATGAGGTACATCGTGACGCCAGTGATACGTTTTCGTCGCCCCATTGTCGATGACGCTGAGCAGCCTACCATTGGAAACTGTGAGAAACTGAGCAGGGACGGTAACAATAATCTCGGTCGTAGCGCGGTCATTGGGAGCATCATGGCAGGGAAACCAAGCGCTATGATAGCGCGGCTGCCCAAACGTCCATGCCTGTGTAGGCCGCGTCGCATCCTCTGGCGCAGGTTTGACAAAGAAGAGTCCCGAGCGTGGTTTAGCGTGATACACAATAGCTATCGTGAACTCTTCACCATAGTGATATGGTCGATCCAGCGTCACCGTTAGCTTTCTGTCAGTAGTGGTATATGCTAGCTGTCGGCCATCTTCAAGCGAGACACTTTCAACGTGCAACTCTACTGTGTCAAAGGTAATAGTTGTAAGCTCATCATAAAGAGCAGAGAATGTCGTATAGGCAGTACCACTGATTGTCTCTCGCTCAAAATCGAGTCTGATAACTAGTTTGACATGTTTGACATCGGCAGGGCGGTCAGGTGCATACTGTTCACGGTCGCCAGGTAATTCAAAAGAGCGTGCCTTTGGTACAGGATTGTGGGAATGATGGTCGTCACCAAGGCAGAATGTATGATTACAACGAGACAAAATAGGTCTCCTCTCAATAGCTTGACTTATTCACTCACTCATTCTACCATGGGAGGGCAAAGCGTAGTGTTCCTGACTTCAGAGATATGGACTAAGAAATGATAAGTGACAAACGACGCGTCGGACTCATTGGCGACCCCGTCGCGCACTCTTATTCCCCACGCTTTCAACAGGCGGCGTTCGACGCGCTAGGCATTGAGGCGCATTATGAGCTATGGCACACGCCAGCCTTGCAACTTCCCATGCGTATCCAATCCCTACGCAATATAGACTGCTTTGGCGCAAACGTCACTATCCCACACAAGCAGGCTGTTTTACCGCTGCTTGATCATATTGATCCGTTGGCGGCACGTATTGGAGCTGTCAATACAATAGTACACAGAGCGGGGCTGCTCTGGGGATACAACACAGATGCGCCAGGGCTGCTACTGGCACTGCAAGAGCACGGTGTCGGTGAGCAACATAATAAGGCAACCTCACTCAAGGGCTGCACCGCTATCCTCCTCGGCGCTGGTGGTGCAGCACGTGGAGCAGTCTTCGCACTCGCGGGAGCAGGTGTCGAGCGCCTTTTGCTCGTCAATCGCCATCTTGAACGCGCACAAATGTTGGCAGCGCAGGTGCAACAGGACTATGCTGGTATCCTGCTGTGCCTGGATGACCCCAGTGTGCTCGCTGCATATCCCGACTCTATTATCATCAACGCTACGCCCACAGGGATGCACGATGACAGTAGCCCACTACCAGCCGAAGTACTAAGCCGCTTCGCACCCGATACGTTCATCTATGATATGATCTACAATCCCGCTGAGACGAGTCTGCTACGCCAAGCTCGCGCCAGAGGTTTACGCGCTGCTAACGGCCTCTCTCTGCTCTTGCACCAAGGAGCGCTTTCATTCACTTTGTGGACGGGCAGAGAAGCACCGCTTGATGTTATGCGGACTGCGTTGTATTGAACAACAGAACAAAAAGATCAGATCGTTATTCGTCTTCGGGATGATGCATTCTCCGATGATTCAACAAAGTACCAACAACTCCACCGACTACAATGCCCGCGATAGTGCCTGTACCAGGAAAAACACTTCCTAAAGGGCCACCTACAGCTATATCTACCACAATGCCAATCGTGGCTCCTGCCAATGAACCCAATGCTGAGCTAGTACCAATAAAATTTACCTGATGTAAGCGCTGTTCGGCCTTTTCTTCTGGATCTGCCGACATTACATACCTCCATACGCATAAAATGCATAGGCACTAAGGAGACAAACTAAAACGGTCAAGAAGATAGATGTAATAGCAATTCCCCATGAGGTATCTTTTTTTCCAGTATATTGACTTTGTGGTATTTGACCAGCTAATTGTTGCTCCATACACTTTACCTGCTCCCTTGCCTGCTTCAATTGGAAATCTACTTCATAGAGTTTCTTATCGTTTATGTCCCTAAGTCTACTCGAAAATTCCTTGCTCTTTTTCGCTGGAATGCTTTGATTATACCTCTTGATAAGACAATTTAATCGATACTGCATAATTTGTAATTGATTGTACACCTCTTCTGATGAAAGTTTGAAAGCAGAATGCATTGTTACTCCGAAGAAGCTTGCCGAAAATATTAATAGGACGAGCGCTGATATTGCAAGTAATATTATTCCTGAAATTGTTGTTGGATCTGTTTTGACAGATATATCATTCTGTAGCACTGTCAACAGTTTGCTTACCAAAGAAGCTGCAAGTGTAGCAGAAAAGATGTATAATTGCCCATCTTTCAATAAGTTGAGATAATGTCTCCCTTCGACTTCCCAGTCAGTGATAAAGGCGAGGATCAAACAACTGAATATTAAGGGTAGCAAAGCTAGAACGATATTGACAAGCAGCCAGATGATAAAAGCTTGCAAATCAGGATGTAATGATGAAGATGCACTTAGACTGCTGACTACAGTACTATGATACATAGATGTTTACTTCCTTTTCCCTCTCTACCTGACGCCATATTGGCTCTACCACAAGGTTCATAAAGTCCCCTGTATCCTCCTGTAACTTCCATTACAAGGTCAAGCATACAACCATGTCAAGTACTATTGCAGCGTTTTTCAAAATTTGCCACTTGCCCTCTCGTACTCCCTATGAATCCTACAGGGCTGTGAGGCTAAATGTTGTAGAATAAGTCAGGTACACCTAGACCACAAAGGAGATATCTCTATGAGATTTGTCAGCTTCTCTACCACCGAAATCCCCAAACCACACCTGGGTATCGTGCGAAATGACGAAGTGCTCGATGTCGACCTGGCTGGCCGCGCACTCAAGCTTATCACTC
>JAFATZ010000098.1 GCA_019243675.1 Ktedonobacteraceae bacterium
GGCACACTTTGCACGTCAATATGTCCACCATGGCGCTCTACAATTTTGCGCGAAATGTAGAGGCCCAGCCCAAGGCCAGTAGGATAATTGTTCTGGCCTTCAGTTGCGGGCACACGATAGCAAGGCTCAAAAATCGAGTCAAGCTTGCCTGGAGCAATGCCTATGCCCATATCTCGCACTGAGAGCAGAGCCTCGTGACCTGATTGCTGTAGTGTCAATGTGATGGGGGAGCCTTGAGGTGAGTATTTGCGCGCGTTTGAGAGCAAGTTCAGCAACACCTGACCGATACGGTTGTAATCTACCTCTACCTCAATAGGCTTGCCAGGATAATCGAACGATAATGTAGGCCCCGCCCCCGCTGTGTACTCATCCAAGAAGTTCCTGCAGAGTTCGACTAAATCACAGCGCTTACGGTTCAGAACAAACATATTTGTCTCAATGAACGAACTATCCAACAGGTCATTCACGAGTATCTCCATGCGTGCAATGGAGCCCTCCATACTCGTCAAACCCTTACTGATGACTTCGGCCACATCTTGCTTAGGATTAGAAGACGAAAGCTGGCGGCGCAGCAATTGTGTCCTGCCCTTTAAATTCGTAAGTGGAGTCTTCAGTTCATGAGAGACGATGCTGAGAAAGCGGTCCTTAGCGGAATTGGCTTCAACCAGTTCTCGTGTGCGAGCTTGTACCAATTGCTCTAGGGACCTATTATGAAGCTCAAGCGCCATTTGCTGCTCATGCACCTGTCGGCGCAACTGGTAGGTCACAATTGCACGATGCAAGGCAGCAACGAAGTACTCGCGGTCAATCGGCTTTTGAATGAGGTCATACGCTCCACCACGCAGAGCCTCAATGGCGAGGTTATGCTCTCCATGCCCTGTAATCAAGAGTGTTGGCGTTTCTGGCCGCAACTCTCGTATCTTTGCAAGAAGTGCCAGCCCGTCCATACCCGGCATCTTGATGTCGCTCACAATCGTATCATAGTCGTGCTTTTGTATTTGCTCAAGCGCCTCTAGTGCCGAGTCGGAGGTGTCCACCTTTACTTGCTTCATCTGCAGATGCAATGCTTGTGGGAGCGCTCGTAGTAGAGCAGTATCATCATCCACAACAAGAATATGTGATTTAACGGTCATACAATGTCCCTGTACTCCTCACAAACTATTCACCTAGGGCTACATTCAGGTACAAGCGAGAGAATATCTATAGTAGGACGATCGGGATGTCGATGCTCCGTATCCTCTTGAAGCTACTCTCAGCGGTAGAAAAAACATATCACATTTTATATATGTATGGCAAGTTCGTTGGCCTGCCTAGCACATCTGGTTATAAACTCGACAATCTCTTTGTGCTCTGGTATAATTATGAAAACATATACACTATTATCGTTAGCTCTTGAGACGCCAGAACAGAAAAAGTGGCTCATAAGGAAGTTTCGCATGCTTGAGAATATGCTGCAGACGGTGGCTCGTATTACTCGCGTCGTCTCCACTCGCCATCTTTTCATATTTCTTGTCTCTCTCTCTCTCCTGTTGGCCTGTGGGCAGAACGGATCTTCTTCGACAGGCACGAATACGCCAGCTACACCCACCCCCGCACTCGATGTCTACGGCACACCTATCGTCTTTCCCAAGACAGCGCCACAGCGTATTGTCTCGCTCATACCCAGCATAAGTGAAATTCTTGGCGCGCTACCTTTGCAGTCACGAATCGTCGGCGTCGACTACGACACCAACTACCCTGCTGCGCTAAGCTCCTTGCCGAAAGTGTCGGATGCAAATGGAGTCTACAACGTCGAGCGTATTGTTGCACTAAAACCCGATCTAGTTTTGAGCTACGGGGCTGATACGAAGCAGTACGATACACAACTTAAGCAACTTGGTCTGCATGTTGTAGATTTAGCAGCGTTGGACGTTTCACAGACTATTCAGGAGATACGGCTGGTGGGAAGACTCACCTTCACGCAAACAGCGGCAGATGCCCTCGCGCAAGATATGCAACGCCAGATTGATGACATCCGAGCCACCGTTGCTGGAACAACAGCTCCTTCGGTATTGCTGGAGGTGGATGATAGCTCGCCAGGAAAGCCCTATGTGTTTGGAGGTACCTCCTTCGGTGACGAATTAGCCCTGGATGCCAATGCCCACAACATCTTTCACGACAATACCAGCAACGGCGGCTTCCCGCAGGTAAGTGACGAAGCAGTCATTAAGGCCAACCCACAATACATCATTCTCACAGAGAATCTGGCGTACGGAGGGAATGTCAATCTCGTGTACAAACGCGCCAATTGGGGGAACATTGATGCAGTAAAGGCGCACAGAGTGTACCATATCAATAGCGACATCATGCAACGTCCAGGGCCGCGCCTGGTGCAAGGGTTACACTGTCTCGCTCAAATTCTTCACGCCGACAAGTTCCCCGGCTCTTTGCCCAGTTATTGCGAAGGGTGACAGAAACAAGCGTCTTCAAAGGGGCTGCAAGCCCTTTCGAAGACGCTTGTTTCTGATCTTTCTGCTATAATTGAGACAGCAAATCGTTGAGTCTATTGACGAAGCGTGTAGGATTCTCCAACTGCTCACCAAGACTGAGCACCGACTGATCTAGCAAAGTGAAGGCCCAATCCGCTAGGCGCTTCTCATCAGTTTCGCCTTTCATCCTCAGAAGGATGGGGTGATGCGGGTTGATCTCCAGAATGGGTTTCACCTGCGGTCCCTGTTGACCCACAGCCTTCAGTATACGCTGGAAAGCGGGATCAATATCATACTGATCTACAACGAGACAGGCTGGAGAGGTGGTGAGGCGTGTGGTGACACGCACATCCTTCACCTCGTCACCTAGTGCAGTCTTGATGCGCTTGACCAGATCCTGTGCCTCATCAACGCTCTTTTTGTGTTCTTGCTTCTCTTGCTCGTCCTCCATCTCACTCAGGTCGACCTCGCCCTTTGAAACTGACTGGAAGGAGAAGTCTTTAAATTTCAGGAACTCGGTTCCGAACAGATAGTCG
>JAFATZ010000441.1 GCA_019243675.1 Ktedonobacteraceae bacterium
ATATAGCCCAGCGCTTCATCGCCCAACTCAGCTTGGAGCAGTTGGAGAGTCATCGCGAGGCTGGACGCCGCCTGATTGCGGCCAAAGATACCCTCTTTGCTCAATTAGGGAATGATCTGCACAACCAGGTAACGCTCAATGAGTATCAGGTGCAGCAGCGTTTCCTTGATCTGCTGCAGCAGGCCGGGCTGGTGATGGAGGAGCCGCCGCTAGTGGCGGTCAACGCCAATAGTGGTAATCCCCACTATGAGCCGACGAGCCAGAAGCATAGCCCCATCCAACGCGGTGACCTCGTGCTCTTCGACTTCTGGGCGCACCTGCCCCAGCGTGGCGCTGTCTTCGCTGACTACACCTGGATGGCCTTTGCAGGCACAAGTGATGAGATTCCGATGCACCAACGCGAGGTATTTGAGATTGTGCGCCGTGCTCGCGATACGGGTATTACCTATGTACGCGAGCGTCTGGCCAATGGCACACGTGTTGAGGGACGGCACGTTGACGATGTGGTGCGTACAATCATCCAGGATGCTGGCTATGCTGACTATTTCATTCACCGCACAGGGCATAGCATCACACAGGTTGAGCATGGTAATGGAGCTAACCTGGATAACTTCGAGACGCAGGATACACGCGTACTGCTGCCCAATACCTGTTGCTCTGTAGAACCCGGTATCTACTTGCCCACATTTGGTATCCGTAGCGAAGTCAACATGCTGCTGCTAGAGCACGACGTAGAAGTTACAGGCGTGCCTGTACAAGAAGAGATAACTGCATTGTTAGCCTAACCCCAAGTTGCGTACTATGCCCTATGAAATTAACTATGTACAACTTGCTCTTTCATCAATCGTATACAGGATAAAAGTATTCATATTGCATACAGTAAAAGCGAGGGAGAGCATCTATGAGCGATGAATGGGCTAAGGACCCCCGTGCTGGTCATGATGAAATAGATAAAGGCATAGAGAGCATTAAGCGCATTTTTTCACAAGGGCAGGGCCGCGTCAAGCGTGTCATAGACAAAGCAGGAGATTATTGGCAGCAAGCGCAGGCAATGCCGACACCTCATCAAGCAGTTGGCGCTGAGGAGCAACGTATTCGCCGACTGGTTGATCTGTGGAGTAATGAGAATTGGCGTGTGGCAAAGGACCTAGGTACGTATATGGATCTAGTGTCGTATAATACCGATGAGGTATGGGAGATAACTCTGCAGACGCGTTGGGAGACGCGTAACATGGAGTCGGTAACCGAGCCATACAAGGGGCGTTCAAAGGCAACGATGGGCCAGCCTCAACCCTTGCTGCCAGTATGGGACTATGAACTGCCTGTAGTAACGGGCCTCAAAGCTCCACCAAGTCGTACGCGGCTGGAAGGGTTGGACGAAACGATCGCCTGCACAAATTGTAATGGTACCGGCAGGGCGCTCTGCAGCACCTGCAATGGGCGCGGCTGGATCGTTTGTCCAGAATGCAAGGGACGTATTAAGAAGCGTTGTGCTACCTGCCGTGGTCGTGGCTATGTGGCAGACTGGACCCAAGGCGAGAAGAAGCCCTTCTTTCGACGACAAGCAGAGAATATGGCAAACTCTGTTGGTGAGCGGGTTGCTGACGTGTTTGAAGGCATACGCCAGCAAGGCGTACCCATCCCCAATCCGGTCGATACTGACCCTGCCAGCAAAGGCCCAACCGTTCCCTGTCCCGATTGTGTGAATGGAGAGGTCGATTGTACGTGTGGCAACGGTAAGCGTGTATGCAGCGCGTGTGAAGGGGCACGTATGGCGCTCTGCAGCCACTGCGCGGGTACGGGCAAACTTATGCGACATCGTGAGCTTGTGCGCCGCTTTGACCTGCGAACCCAGACGCGCGTCATAGGTGAGAGTAGCATACCACAGCAGCAGTTGGCTAAAGCAGTTGGTGAAATGGTCTACAGCACTGAAGTCACCGAGCCGCTTTACCCGCAAGCGCCGCCTGAAAATGTGCCGATGGATGTATGGGGTGCAACGGTAGATCTAATGAAGACTGAGGGCCAGCAAAAGCCAGGCAATGAGAGACCGGATAGTCCACTGTCGAGCGTACTTGCCACACTCCAGGTTGTTGAGTTGCTGCGCATTTCCTATACTAAGGTGCAGTATCGCTACTCTGACCAAGACTACGTACTCTACATCTACGATGGTGAGGGATGTGAAAAAGTCTACGCCGAGCGCTTTCCTGCGCGATGGGACCGCGTCGAGCGGCTCGTGCGCGCCATCTCCAACGACCTGGTGACAGCAACGCCGGAGGAGCCATCCTCTAACTCGTCGCATACGAAAGGCTATCGTGCCCCCACAGATACGCCACCATATAATATCACCGAAGAGGAAGGTACGTTGTAAGTGATTACTGGCTCGCACCTATAGGCTCGAGTCAGTAATCACTTATGTTCCGAAGGAGGCAGGCCCTTATGCCTGCTCCTTGGGGGCTAACTGCTGCCCGCAGTTGAAACAGTAGTGGAAGTAGGCGGGGTTGTGGGCGTTGCAACGGGAGCAGATAAGTCCCTGCTCGCCCTCTGTCAAAAGCGAAGACACCTCGGCGGGTACAGCGGGTGGTGGTGTATGCTGTTCCTCTACTGGCTCTTGCACTTCTGCTTGCTGCACTTCCGTACCCTCTTCTGTCGTTTCTGCATGCTCCTCTGCTTGGCGAGTAACGTCTGAAAGCACCCGTAGTGTCTCCATACGCGTCTGTTCCATGCTCAGACCAAGGCTCTTCAATATTTCAGCAGCAATACCGCTGCCCTCGCGTAGCAATCCCAACAAGAGATGTTCAGTGCCAATATAGTGATGATGTAAATGACGAGCTTCATCGACGGCAAGCTCAATTACCTTCTTGGCTCGTGGAGTAAGCCCAATCTCTCCGGGCACGAGATGTTCTCCGCGTCCAATAATAAATTCAACAGCGATACGAACCCTATTCAGTTCCACACCGAGATTTGCAAGAACTTTAGCAGCAACACCTCCA
>JAFATZ010000183.1 GCA_019243675.1 Ktedonobacteraceae bacterium
TAGGCAGCGAGAGCGTAGGATGCTGTCCGATTGTTGGCAGCTATTGTTTTGTCGGTTGTTTAACGAGAGTGCGTACCGACACCTCGACCTGCAATTCTTCAATCTGATCGTCTGTCGAAACCCGACATCCCCGAAAGAAGGTGTACCGCACCAAGGACGATCTTACCTTTCTTGGTACACCGACATTGTATCACATTACGGCACGAATAGCAAAATGCCACTATGCCTGCTTGGACATGCGTGTCTAGACCAGCAACCACTCTCATGCTACACTATCATCGTAGTAGTTTTAGCAGATGTAGCTATGAGTAGCACTTGTGTGTGGAGGGTACTATTTTTAGCAATGCTCGCTTGCAACGGGTCGCCCATCGTGGTGGCGCACGTCTCGCACCTGAGAACACGCTTGCAGCTTTCCGTAATGCCCTCACTATGCCAATTGACGTGATTGAACTTGATGTACAGATGAGCCATGACCACCACCTTATAGTATTTCATGATGCAACCGTCGAACACTTGACCGATGGTCAGGGGAATATACTTGATCTTGATTTTGCCTATCTACGTTCGCTCAACGCAGCCGCTCATTTTCCTGGAGGGTGGCCCACATGCGAACAAATTCCTACGTTGCGCGAGGCTCTTGCTCTTGCCAAGGGGCGTATCAAAGTGTATATCGAGATCAAGAGAAGTAAGAAAGAAGGAGTCTATGGACGCTATCCAAATATTGCTGAGGCGGTAGTGAGAGAAGTGCGTGCTCTAAAGATGCTGCAGGAGGTACTTATTATCTCGTTTGACTGGGATATGCTACTTCTGATCAGAGCATTGGAACCAGCTTTGCAAACGGGTGTACTCGTCTCTAGCGAGATCTGGGATATGCATGCAGAAAATGCTTTAGCTATGCTCGTCAAGCGGGCGAGAGTGCTTGGTGTGAGCTGGATCAATATGGACTATCACCTATTTACTCCTATGATGCGAGATGAATTATATCGACAAGGTCTCAAGTTGGGTTTATGGACCATTAATACGACAGAAGAAATGCAGAGTTTGATACGTGTGGGTATCGATTCACTAACAACTGATCGCCCTGACCTCTTCGCTGATCTATAGCTGTGCTATTCAGACTATCTACCAACTCTCTTTCTCGCTTATGGTCTCCCTCCACACAAACACATTGTGTCTGTTGATTGCCTACATTCGTTCATATTGTAGTGGCAAAGGTACCATGCATTGCGTCTTCAAGAGAGTTCTATGTTATAATGAGCCGCGATTAGAGACCCTCGGCCAAACAAGAAGGACTCTAAACCAAGGCTGTAAGCGGAGAAAAGCGGATATGCAACAAACGGAGATACTTCAGCAAGCCCCAGAAATACTACTACCTGAGACCCTCTCGCCGCAGGTTGCACTGTCAATTGTTGTGCCCGTACTAAATGAACAGGAAAGTGTACGTCTCCTCTATGAAAATTTGTCAGCGCAACTGGACCAGATTGGCAAACGGTATGAAGTAATTTTTGTGGATGACGGGAGCAGCGACGGTACATTTACGGAGTTAAAGAAGTTGTACGATGAACATGCCGGTATTGTGCGCATTATTCGCTTTCGCAGAAATTTTGGCAAAACCCCCGCCCTCGTCGCTGGATTTAGTCGTAGCCGAGGTGATGTTGTTTTTACGATGGATGGTGATCTACAGGATGATCCAGAAGAGATTCCTCATATGCTGGCCAAGCTCGATGAAGGATATGATCTTATCACAGGGTGGAAATTTCCGCGCCTGGATCCTATATCGAAGACCTTTCCCTCGCATGTGTTCAATTGGCTAGTAAGTCGAATGACGGGCGTCTATCTGCATGATATCAATAATGGCTTCAAGGCGTATCGTCGCGAGGTAATTAACGATCCTCATCTGAAGCTCTACGGAGAGTTCCACCGCTTTATCCCTGTGATGGCCCATTGGCGCGGTTATCGTGTCGCAGAGATCAAAGTACGTCATCATCGGCGCAAGTTTGGTATGTCGAAGTTTGGGGTGAGTCGTTTTGCGCGTGGCCTCATTGACTTGCTCAATGTGCTCTTCCTTACAACATTTATGCGAACGCCATTGCGCCTCTTCAGCCCGATTGGCTTTGTCGCGCTGCTAGTAGGCACCTTGATTGATGTCTTCGTCGTTATGCGCCGTATCGTCTTTAATGAACCAATTCACCTTCAACCTCTGCTTTTCCTAGGTATTCTGCTCATGATTTTTGGCATTCAGTTTATTCTCACTGGTCTACAGAGTGAAATGATTCGCCACTACGCCTTTCAACCCGACGAAGAGTATAGCATTAAACAGGAATTAGAGTAATGCACAGTAAAAAGATAGCCAAGCGTGTCCTACAGATATGCCTGTTGCTAACAATACTCTGCTCTTTCTGCTACTATATAGTCCGAGACTGGAAGACATTGACTGCTTATACCTTTCAATGGAATGCGTGGCTTCTGCTTATCGCACTTTTGGGATTCCTAGGGTTTATGCTGCAAGAGTTGTCTTATGGGCTTATCTGGCGTGCGGTGTTGGCGCGTTTAGGCTGGCGACTGGACTTGCGCATATGCCTGCGTATCTATCTGGCCTCTGAATTTGTGCGCTACATTCCGGGCAATGTCTGGCACATTCTCACTCGTCTGCTGTGGGTGGGCAGGTATGGTGTCTCGCGCCCTGTAGCTTTTGCCAGTATGACGGTTGAACTGATTACAAAGTTGGCTGCAGGAGCCTTGGTTTTTGCTATAAGTCTCTTGTTCTGGAGTAATAGCACGGCATTGCGTTTCCTATTGCATGGCACGGCCCTTTTCTCACTGCTGGGGGTTGGCATTATTTGTGCGCTGCTGATTGGGCTACATCCCCGTGTGCTTAATAGTCTGCTAAACATCGCGTTACGCCTCTTAAAACGTCATCCTATTGTGCTTCCACTGCGCTATACTGACATTCTGCTCGTAACACTGATGTGGTGCGCAAGCTGGTTTGTAGCTGGGTGTGCCTTTTACATACTACTGCTAGCACTTGTTCCCTCTATACCGCTTGCTGCACTGCCAATTTGTATTGGTATCTATGCTATTGCTTGGGACATTGGCTTCGTAAGCTTCGTTACTCCAAGTGGCCTAGGCTTTCGCGAGGGTGCTATTGCAGTTTTACTCTCCCTTGCTTTACCCTCGCTTCCCCTTGCAGTTGGGCCTATTCTAGCAGCTCTGTCTCGCGTTGTTTCTACGCTAGCTGAGCTTGTTTGTGTAACTATTGCCTATCTAGCTGGAGGGAGGCAACTTCCTCAAGCGCAAAATATGACTCTGATTCCTGAAAATGAGCCAGAGGGGAAAATAGGCAGTGTAGCAAATTTTCCTAGTCAAGTCAATGTTGAAAGAGGTGTCATGAGTGAGTAACGTTGCTTTGGGCAAGCGCGTCTCTATCTTTTTGAAACGTGCTTACCTGTATCCTGCTCCTGAACCTTTACCTCGTGGACGCTCATTCTGGATTGCAACTGGGTTGGTTACTCTCGCTGTTGTGCTGTTCTCGGGCTTTTTTATTTACTACCTGACAGGTATGCATGATGTGTACTTAACACATGCAGAGGACCTGGGTATCATGGACCAGGCAATTTGGAATACGGTGCATGGGCAATGGCTGCATCAAACTATTTGTAACGTTATCAATGACACCAACTGCTCTAGTCCCGCTGGCATTTCACGTTTTGCCCTTCACTTTGAACCTATTCTCTTCCTGGTAGCACTATTTTATCTGGTTGTGCCCAATCCCAAAACTCTATTAGTGGTGCAAACACTTGTTGTGGCAAGCGGAGCCTTTCCAGCTTTTTGGTTAGCGCGGCTGCGACTACGCAATGAGTGGGCTGGCGTTGTTATAGCACTCCTGTACTTGCTCTACCCAGCCCAACAGCAGGCCACAGTCTTTGACTTTCACGCTGTGACCTTCACTGCCGCTCTGCTTCTGTTCACTTTGTACTTTATGTACACTCGGCGAACGGGCTGGTTGTTTGTCTTTGCCCTTCTCTCTATGGCGTGCAAAGAAGAGATTGCCGGGCTGATCTTCATGTTTGCTCTGTGGTCAATTGTCCTTCAGCATCGCTGGCGCACTGGCTCAGTACTTATGCTACTTGCTCTTACTTGGACGGCATTGAGCTTTCTTATGCTCCATCTCTTCAGCCCGCTCGGTCACTCACTGCTTGTTTCGCGCTATACATATCTGGGAAGTAATCCCGTACGAATTGCTCTTACCCTTTTAGCTCATCCTGCTACTTCACTAAGAAATTTTGTGTTACAGCGTGATCATATGCTGTACCTGCGCGGTCTTGTCGTTCCAGCCGGTTTTTTGCCGCTGCTTGCTCCCTGGATACTGTTCCTGGCTCTGCCAACTCTGGCTTTAAATTTACTCAGTAGCGACCCGCAGGCGTACAGCGGTTTGTTTCATTACAGTGCAGAAATCGTGCCTGTACTCATATTTGCAACTATCGAAGCGATAGTACTCATCTTATGGCTGCTGCAGGTACTGAGTTTTGTGTGGCAAAGGCAAGTCCATCGCCCGCCATTGGCACGACTCCCCCTTGCTTTGCAGCCGCGTTCTTGGAAGTTTAACGTTGCACAGATAGCGCATATAGGTCTACTTACGCTGCTCCTTGGCTACGTATTAGCTAACGTGATACGTGTTGAGTATCTACGCGACAATACTATGCCTTTCTCACCGCGATTTCAATGGCCTCAAACCAACGCTCATCTTGCTTTGGCAGATCATTTCATTGCTATGATTCCCCCAACTGCCTCCGTTTCTGCTCAGTCAAATCTTGTACCGCATATCAGTGAACGCCGCAGTATCTACCTGTTCCCGTATGCCGATGATGAGGCTGATTACATCTTTTTGGATGTAACCAGCGATACGATCTATCCCTTCTTTGGCTCTCCACCGTATATTCGTGAAGTAAAGAATGTAATCTTACGTGGACATTATGGTATTGTGGCAGCCGAGGATGGCTACTTATTACTGAAGCGCGGTTTGCCACCTACTACTCTTTCTCCTTACTCTCTCACGCAAACTGCTAGTAATCTTAATAAAGAATTCTTGTTGCCAGAACTGCCTGCTTCTTTCTGTTCATTCACACAAGCTTCACCACAAGAGGTGGACAATCCTGTGCAGGTCACTTTTTCTAGCAATACGACTGGAACCCCTATCGCTGATCTCATCGGATTTCATGTCGATGCTCTCAATCCCTTTAGTATCGCCGGTGGGGGAATGACGGTGACGACCTATTGGCGCGTTATTACTTCGACGAAGGTTCCATTACAGCCACTAGTATTTATTACCGACCAGCATAATCACGAGCATCTAGTAAGCTTTGACTTTCCAGGGGCATATTGGTGCCAGACGAATGCATGGAAGCCTGGCATGATAGTGAAGCTGCAGAGCAGGTATTTTAGCTTGCAGCAATACGTTTCTGTGCCAACGGGACTAGTACATCTGTCTATAGCACTTGTACCACTTACACAAACTTTTGGTACAATGATGGCAGTTCAGCAACGACTTTCGTTGCATATTGTGCAGTCTTCGGGTAAGATATCTGCTACCCAAAGTTCCAATGGTTTAAATTTAAGGTCGCTTATGCTTGTTCCGTGAGAGATTTATAGGCGCTTATGCCGTACACAGTAGAACGAAGGAAGGTCTAGTGATGGGCATTACTCTTGGTCAACTTCCGCCCGCAGAATTGGCGAGGCTGAAAGCCGAATTGGCAGAGACAATGATCGCCAACTTCTGTTATCCGCGCTTCTATGATTATCGCACTGACTCTTTGCGCATGCGTCCAGTTGATCGTGCGAAGCGTCAAGAGGTTTGGCTCTTCCTCAGTTCTGTCGATTTTACTACTTGGAACCGTATAGATGTCATGTCTGACACCTTGCAACACCAGATTGAGCGTCTTTTCATTCAGTTTGTACAGCGTAATCGTAGCTTTTTCGGTGAGCAGGGGCGCAAGCGCATACCCGATGTTCGTATGCTTATCGGGACTTCTGCTACATCGGTAGTTCAGGGGTTGCGCAACCATATTACTAAGCCGCGGCAGAGCACTTCTTCCTTCGGCAGTCCTCGACCAGTTATTTTGTGGGCTACTACGGACCCTCATACGCGTACAGAGTTAACCTGGGAGCAGATTGCGCCTCAAACGATGCTGTTACAGCAACAACTGCAAGAGGTACGCGGTGAGATAAAACCTGCTGCTCCAGCAGACGGTCGTGCGGCCAATGGTACCATACGCCGTACGCTTCGTCCTCAGTTAGCCGATATCGGTGCTGAAGTAGACTCACCCACTGCTCATACGCCCATCCCTACGAACAATTCTTTGGGGAAGCAGGCAGTTCCGCGTTCTTCTACGTCTTCTGCACCCCCTCCATTAAGAACTACTGTGTCCTTAAATCCTGCCGCCCTCCGAACTTCTGTTCCTGCTCGCAATCAGGAATCGACAGTTACTCCTGCTAAACAGTTGAATAATGCAATTGCTCCATCGACGCCGCCTTCTGCTAGAGCAGCCGCGCTAAGTAACTCTCAACCGACTCTCGAAACAATACAGCCTCCTGCCGCCCCAGCATCGACGCAGGCACGGCCTATTTCACCTTCCATGCCCACGTCCCGCTCTACCCAGACAACAGGGACAGAAGTTGATCGACGCGCAAATGCTGTGATGCTTGTTGGAGTTGAGGATGTTGCTATTTTTGAGCAGATGCGCCATCAGCTTGTAATATGGTTGCGCATAGAAGCTATACGTGCTGGCATAGAGCTTTCAGGGAAAAATCCAGCGCAGTTGCTCGAACTAGTACACCAACAAGCTCATATGGACGAAACACGTTTACAGGTTGTCTCTACTCTACTCAATCTGGCTGCTCAGGTGATTAAAACTGGACAGGTGAGCGTGCTCGATTACAAACAAGCATTGATGTTGCATCTCATGCATACACGCCATGCAGTCTAATTGTTACTGTTTGTTGTTGACGCGGTTGTGGTAATTGCTGGCAAGAGTTCTCCGAGTTGTTCTAGCCAATTTGCTCCTAGGAGACGACGAGGGATACGGATGACCCCTTGTTGCACGCGTGCTTCATTGCGAAAACGCCGATAGAGCGCAATACGATTGGGAATAACTGTGCGTTTGACAGTGAGTACGAATTCATTGTCTTTGATCGCAATAGACTCAAGCCCTAGCCTC
>JAFATZ010000195.1 GCA_019243675.1 Ktedonobacteraceae bacterium
TGTGCCATCGTCAGATCAAGTTGCAACCATTGTGGTGCCACCGACCTTAGCAACCCCCGCGTAAGAGTCATATATGTTTCTAGGACTGTATTCACAAGCTGGTCATCTGTCTCTTCCATATTCCTCTCCTCTTTCCTTGCTATGATACACTATTAATTCGATGTTGTCAATATATTTGATGAAATCGAAGAGAAAGTTTCAGACGCACTTACAAGCTATGCTGCCGTTTCCTCGACAGGCAGATGGGAGAAAGCTTTTTTGTCAGGGCGCGAAAAAGCTAGGGCCAATTAATCAATGGAGGAGTACTACCTAGTAGATCGGCGACGATATTGCTCAGCAAGTTCGTACTTATTAGCAAACATACGATTGCCGCAATAAATGTTGCACTTGGTGAACGGCTCTGGTGTCGTCTCAATAAGCCATTCACGTACTTCTGGCTTGTGGGCCATTGGAGAGTCAAACCAGGGTTCAGGTAAATGATAGGCAGGGTTATGTACCCAGGAAGGGCAAGGGACTTCGTAGCGTTCGCAGAGATATTCCACTGAAGCAGCACAGAAGACGGCCCAACGGAACGTCTCATCGCTTAGTGTCTCAGGCAAAGAGAGTGGGGTGGCAACAAGTTCAGTGCGTCGATCCTTCTTATAGCAGAACCAATCGTTCATGAAATTGCCCAAGGCCACCCAAGGCTGTTCCCCTTGACAGATTTCCTGGTAGGTCAAGGCCATCGTTTGTAGGTGATCACGTGGTTTCATCGTACCTTTTGATTATCTCTGCACATCTCGCTCATACCTCTGTATTGTATCACAAGGTCTTATGGGAACAAATTGTCCAGCTTTTCATCTAGATCATTGATCTGTTGAACTTGCCTATTCGGAATGTAGCGATCAACCAACTTCTGAGCTTGTTGGCGAGTCCGAATGCGTAACAGTTGGCAGAGAGTCTGAATATCCTCTTCGTCTTTTTGACGGCCTGCTAGCAACTTGAGGGCCAGAATATACTCACTGGGTGGAATGTGTACTTCAAGCACAGCATATGTGCGCCACAGAACTCCTTCCGGCACAATGCTAGTGTCACGGAGAAAATCCCCGATGACATCGTTGATCCAGGAATTTGGGAGATGGTTTCTGGTAGCAACGATCCGTGCTGCCGCTCTGAAGGTCTGGTAGAGGGTGACGTTGTAGCATCATCAATGTCCTTGAGCAGCACGTCAATATCGTTGGTCGTGGGCCTGTTGTGTATCTGAGTGAGCATGAATGCTCCACCAATCATGAGGATGCACACTGGTTGCCGTACACCCTGGTTTTGCAATTCCTGGCCGAGATCGGCCAGATATGTCTCAATGTCTTGTGCCTGCATAGTAACTTCCTTGTTAACTTACCTTCCATGTCTGCCGCAGCATCCTCCTTGCCGCAACCGCTACAGGGTCAACTCCTAACCGTGCGAGGCAATCGCGAGTCGCACACCCCTCCGGTGTACCAAGCTCGTGGCCGCGATAGAAACAGGGCATACACGGCAAATCCAAATGTACAACCGTCGCCAATTGACCCTTGGCGTCACCAGTATAAGGCCCCCAGGCTTTAAAGTTTGTTAGGCCAAAGATGGCAACCGTTGGCGCACCTACCGCCGTTGCTAGGTGCATCAGCGCCGAATCGTTACCCACGAACAGATCAACCAGTTCCAGCACCGCCGCCGCAACCTTGATGCTGCCCTTGCCCGCCAGACTGCGTACAGGCATCCCAGAGTGCATATCACGTATGACCTGCTGATGTAGCTCCGCCTCTTCAGGTCCACCCAGTAAGAGCAACTGACCTCCGACATCGTGAAACAGCGTATCGGCGAGTTGGGCGAAGCGCTCAGGTGCCCAGCGTCGTGCCGTACTGTAGCCTCCACTCCCTGGATGCATAGCGATGATTGGACGCTCAACGCTCTCTGCTTCAGCATCTCCATAGACGAACAGTCGTGCCTGGCGGCGCTCCTCATCGGTCAATGGCACTGTCAAGTTTGTATTTCTTATAGCCGAACCAACAGCCTGAGCTATCGCCATGTTATACTCAGCTTCGTGCCGTGCCCCAAACCCTTCATCCTTGACACGCACATTGAGGAACCAGCCATGCCCATTGTCTAGACCAACGCGCCACTTTGCCCCCGTAGCGTAGGCAAGAAGTTGATATTTGAGGCGACCAAAGGGCAGAGTGAGGTGGTGCATGAGCAATATAGCATCGTAATGGCCCGCACGCAGAGCACGCCAGGTTGGTAGCAAACGCAGCAAGTTACGTGGTCGGGTGAATATTTGTTGAGGGTAATCAAACAGATACTTATCTAGCACTATGATGTTGTCGAGCACGCCCCAACCATTGAGCAAGCCTGCTGAGTCAGGCGTAACGAGCAGATCGATTCTGGCCTGTGGATATGTCTCGCGTAGTGCGCTTAGTGCAGGCGTAGCAAGAAGTAGATCGCCGATGCCTGCGAGCTTAACGACGAGTATGTGTGCGTTTGGTGGCAGTGTTATAGCTTGTTTATGCATACGTGCTCATCTTCTCCTGTACCACCGCAAAAACCTGTGCAGGCGTAATATCTTTCATGCATTGTGTTGTATAAAAACGGCAGTCTGCAGGCCCTTTTGCTTGGTAACATGGACTGCACCAGATATCGCTGCGTAGTACCGTCGCGTGCGGACTCACGGGGCCGCTCAGGGCAGGGTCTGTAGGGCCGTGGATGGCAATGAGCGGCGTGCCTACTGCCGCTGCAATATGCATGGGTCCGCTATCACCTGTGATAAGTAGGCTGGCTCGCTGCAAAAGAGCAGCGAGTTGCGGCAAGCTTGTTTTGCCTGCTAGGTTGATAGGGCGTTCGTGCATGTGCTGGGTTATACGCTCAATGAGTGGTATATCATCGACTGCTCCCGTCAAAACGACAGTAGCATGCTGCTCACGGATAAGGCGGTCCATGAGCGTTGCCCAATAGGGAATGGGCCAGCGTTTGGATTGCCCATTATTAGAGCTGACATGACAGGCAATTAGCAGTGCATCGGGCTGTATCTCTTCTTGGCGTAACAATTGCTCGATTTCCTGCCGTGCTTGGGGTGCAACTGTGAGGTGTGGTATACGGTCCTCAACCCTTATGGTTGCTCCAGCCGCTTGTGCTAATGCTAGACAGTAATCAACCTCGTGTTTGTGGTCGCCAGCATCCCAGTGGTGTCCAGCCACGTTGTCTGTCATAAAGCCTGGATAGCTCTCGCGTCCGAAGCCCAAACGGCGCGGTGCGCCACTCAGCACACCTAGCACACTTGCCCATGCCCCAAAAACGCTTACGGCAAGGTCGTAGCGGCGTGTGTGTAAACGGCGTTGCAATGCGACTGCCTCACGCCAATGCTTAGCCTGTACGAGCGCTTTGGGACGCCGCCATATGTTGGGATTGTAGGTGATGATGTGTGCAAGGTCGGGGTCAGCAGCGGCAATAGGTGTACTCGAAGGTAGCGCAAGTAGATCTATTTCAGCATGTGGATAGGTGCGTTTCAGCAGCCTGACTAGGGTAAGAGACATGACAAGGTCGCCGATAAGATCGAGGCGGATGACAAGAATACGCTGTGGCGAAAACGTAGCGGGTGTGAGTGCAGGCTGCTTTTTCCCTTGCTTGCTTAGCCAGAGGAAAAAACCGACGACACTCATCAAACAGTAGATTGCTGTCAGTAGGATGCGTTTGCTGGCACGCACGCTCACGTTGCGCAGTTTGCGCTGTGAGTCGGGGCGTACTGGATAGCCATAATCATCGAGTCTGTACATTATCTTTTTCTACGAACAAATTCAATGCTCTCACTGCCTCCAGTACTTGCTGTTCCTGTACTGCGCCTACACATGTATGCTGGGCTAGTTCTTGCGGCGAGAAATCGAGTCGTCCGCAAGGGATAGTTGGGCAAGTAGGGCAACGACGCGTGGAGGCAATGACAAGATGCCGCTCTGCTGGTCCCCAAGGACCGAAGATGCGTGCATCAGTCGGGCCGAAAATGTGTATCGTCGCCGTTCCCTGCGCGACAGCGAGGTGAAGTGGTCCGTTATCGACGCCCAGTACGAGGTAGGCACGTTTCAGAAGAGCCGCTAATTGCCCTACCGTCGTATCTGTGAACAAGAGGGCAGCAGTTTTCATTCCCCGTGCTATCTCCTCCAGCAGCGAGCGTTCGTGTTCGCTACCTGTAAGAATAATACGAATTGGCACGGCACGGGGAAAATCCGTACTGAGTACATCTGCACACTTGGCCCAAGCCTCGTGACGCCACAGTTTGACCGGAGCACCACTGCCTGGATGAATAACAATGATGCTATCCTCACTCTTTACTCCCTCTGCCTGCAGGCGCTCAGCAACCCATGTCTCTTCTTCTCTTGTAGGGCGAAAGTATAGTGGATAACGCTCTGGCGTGTGTGGCTCAGTGATAGATGAAAGGCCAAGGGTACGTAGCCCTGCACTGGTAAGGCGTAGGGCCGAGACTGTGGCATGTTCCGCTGTCTGGAATGGCAAGGCGTGTGTAAGAAACGGCGCTGTTGGCGCGAGAGCGTATCCTATACGTCGCGGAACGTGGGCAAGGTAAAGCATGGCCGCACCCCACCAGAAATCGGGGCGCAGGTTGATAGCCAGATCGTACCTACCCCTACGTATGTCTTGCGCAGTGCGCAACAGGAGGATATAGGGAGCCAATGCTTTCTGGGCAGCGCGTTGAAAGCCTGGAAAAGGACAGGGTATGATCTGGTCAATAGCGGGATGGCGAGCAACAACTGCACTCGACCAGGGACCAACCATCATGCTTATGTGCGCGCTGGGTGCATGATCTCTGAGCGCCTGCAGCACGGGCGTGGTCAGTACGAGGTCGCCCAAGTGGTCTGGTCGTATGAGCAGAATACGTGGAGTCGCGGTCTTCTTTGTGCATGCTTTTCTTGCCTCTACATAAGCTGCGGGCGCGCCAAGAATGAGTATTAGCAGTAGTATGAGTGTGCGTAGGAGACGTTTCACGGTGTCACCTCGTTCGCTTGGGCAATGAGCCGCTGTGCAGCATGCCACACTTCATCGACTGTCACCGCCTGCATGCAGGTACAGTGTGTGCAACTCTGCATCTTGCCGAGAAAGAAGCAGGGTTGCCCTGTTGGATGGTGCCAGAGGGCGATGTGGTGAGGATCGTCGAGCGGATAGGGACCGTACTCCTGCGGGCTAGTAGGGCCGAAGATAGCAATGACGGGAATGTTGACTGCCGCTGCTAGGTGCATAGGGCCGCTATCGTTGCCAATGAAAAGTGCGCATTGTGCGAGCTGCGCCGCCATCTGCCCAAAGCTGGTCTTACCTGCGAGATTGAGAAGCGCCTCCTCTGGCACCTCGAGGCCGTCTAGCAATGATTGTACCAGTGATACATCGTCAGGTCCTCCCAGCAGCACTACTTGAGCATGCATCTCTTGAATGAGCTTGCTGACGACTGCTCTATATCTCTCCAGTGGCCAACGCTTGGCGGTTAACTCCATACCTGGATTACTGCCTCCGCCAGGGAAAACGGCAACACGCGGACGAAAAGAACTGTGAGTTGCTGCGACTGCACGCCGCTCTTGCTCCGTAGGCTCAAAGCGCATACGTGGCTGTTCAACTACTAGATCAAGGGCACGAGCAAGACGAAGATAGCTATCGACTTCGTGTTCTAAATGTGCCGGAGAGCAAGAGACGGCCACACGATCTGTAAGTGAGAAGCCGCGGCCCTGGCTGTCTAGACCGACACGACGTGGTACGCCTGCCAGCAACGGCAGAAGCGCGAGTAGAGGAGAGCGGTCAAGCACGAAAGCCAGATCAAAGCGCTGTTTGCGCAAGAGCATGGCCAGCTTAACATAATCACGTAGACTAGAGCGACCACGCAGTCCAACTGTGCCACAGTCGATCACCATATCGACCGCTGGATGGTGCTCTGGAACAACCCTCGACCACGTACTGGCAACATAGGCAATGCTAGCACGTGGATAGTTGCAGCGGATGACTGCTAGCAGAGGCGTCGTCATCAGCAAGTCACCCAAGCAACAGGGCTTGATGACCACGATAGAGTGTGGCTGTTGACGTACATGACGCTCAAGAGGGCCTCTGATAGCGTCAAGCAATGCAAAGGGAAGACGCAGTAGCATGCATAGTACAGTGATACTAAGACGGCGCAGCGTGATTTACCTCCATCATGTGGTTACATAAGATGAGACACTATCTGCATGCAGACAGTGTCCTATCTCGTCTTCTCTATGCTTTCTTCTCGGAGCCGAGAATGGCGTTAACGGTAGTACCACAGACGGCACACTGCCCCTTCAATGCGGGTTTTCCGTTTTTCATAGTGACGCGTTGAGCATCCTTCAGCTCTTGCTTCTTTTTGCACTTAACACAGTAATAAGTATCTGCCATGGTTTTGTAGACCTGCCTTTCAGAATATCCTCTGCTTTACACGCAGAAAGGAGGTTTTCAGCTTCATTCTGCCATTGAGCCATGCTGTGGCTTGCGGTCATTTTGTGCCGTTAGAAAAGACATACATTTCCTCCAGAAGGATAAATGGCACGCGATAGATAAACCTCGTATCCCTGCGCGTGCAACTGTTGCTGCACCTGTGTAGCGTGAAGCAGTTCAGAAAATGGAGCAAACAGAGTTGGCCCACTACCGGAAAGGCGTACAAGAGAAGCACCTGCTCGCAACATATCTTCTCTCGCCTGAGCAACTTGTGGATAGCGTTCGAGCACACCCCGTTCAAGGCCATTGTGCAAATTTTCAGGTTGCAACTTGCTCCTCCCTGCTAATGCCTCACAGACTGCTCGACTGTGTGTACCATCGGTGTAATCACTGCTTGGCAAGTAACGAAAGACAGTCGCCGTTGCTACACTTATAGCAGGTTTAACCAATAGTAGCCAGCGCATCGCCGCTGGCCACTGTGGAGCAAGCGGAGTGACGCGCTCGCCCCGCCCTTCACAGAGAGCCAGTCCCCCTGTAAGGAAGAAAGGTACGTCTGAGCCGAGTGAAGCCGCTAACGCCAGCATGTCAGGTGGGGATAATTGTAGCTGCCACCACTGGCATAATGCAAGCAAGACAGCGGCAGCGTTACTGCTTCCTCCGCCTAATCCGGCGGCAATCGGGATGTGCTTGTCTAGCTCTATCAGCACTCCCTGCTTCAGGGAGAAGTGTCGACGTAGTGCCTGTGCAGCCCTTACAGCCAAATTATCCTCACTAGCAAGCTCCGGTTGCGTACAAGTTACTCGTACGCTCTGATCTGTTGTTGCGCTAAGACAGATAGTATCATAAAGGTCAACTGTTTGCATCAGAGTGGCCAGATCATGATAGCCATCTGGTCGTCGTCCCAGAACGTCAAGTGTTAGATTAATTTTTGCGTACGACTGAACAAAGAACATGTTACTCGTCATCATGCATAGAACCCTGAGATGCATTGTGCATAGAAAGTCGGCACTTGTCAAGGCTCAACCTACTGAGCTTGACAAAAGTAGTAGATTACTGCCCATTTTACCTATAAGAGCTGAGAAACAGGTAACACAAGGTATCTCTATGGTATAGTACTGTGTAATTTCTTGTTGTATTGTACTGTTTGTTCTGAAATAGCAGGTATCATGGATATAACTGTTGCATACTTTCATCCCCTACTACACCCAGAAGCCGTGAAGCGCGATTTTGAACAGATTCGCGCCGTTGGTGCTGGCAGCATTGTCTATGCCATACATGAACAAGAGGAGCAACGCTGGTCTCATGACCTGGAGCGTGGTCTGTCTCAAGCGCATGATACAGGCTTGAAGGTGTATCTGAGCCTTGGACGGTATGGAAGCTTGTTCTCAGGCTCTTCCTTGACGTCAAGCTGGTATACACTTCGTCACCCAGAGTCGTGTGTCAAAGACCGACATGGTCGCTCTCATATTATCTCGTGCTTCAATCATGAGTCGTTTCGTTCCTGGCTTTTTAAAGAGGTCGAGTATTACCTGTCTACGTACCCTATTGACGGCATAGTGATTGATGAGCCGCGTGGGCCGGACATCACCTGTTTCTGCTCTGTGTGCCGCGCACTTTGTCCAGATGTGACGGATCTTCAGCGCTTTCGTCGTTGCTCGATGATCAATTTTCTTGGAGAACTATGCGCGCATGTAAAACATGTCGCTGCCGATGCCAAGACTACCGTTGTCTTATTGCCAGAGGATTTAGAACAAGTAGATGAACTGGCAGCTCTGCCTCTTCTTGACACTGTTGGATGCCATCTCTCCTGGCAACTGGTGGACGAAGAGGTAACCATGGTGCAGCAGTGGGGGCACGAAGTAGTAGAAGCGGCCCAGCGCCACAATAAGCACAGCCAGCTCTGGTTGCAAAACTTTAGTCTTGACCAGCAGGGAGAGAGAGAGTTGGAGCTAGCCTTTAGCCATATACTCAACGCCGGACCTGACGAGGTGGCTTGCTATTACTACTGGCGTAACAACGTTGATCCAGAACATGTCTGGCAGACAACACGCGATCTCTTACGTCGTGCTCCGCGCCGCCAACTCCATTGGCAGACCACACTTGCGCGTGTTCCTCTGCTCTATCAGTTTCCCGCTCGCGAGAGTCAGCAGACTCTTCAGTACTGAGCAGAAGCAGCGCCAGCTTTACTGGCGCTGCTTCTCTATTTGCGAACTGAAACCTCTTTTTCTTCCTGATGTACCTTCTCCAACAGTTCTCGCAAAGCTTTGATCTGCTGGCGTGTGGCATTGTCTATGTCGCTTACTGTGAGCACGAAGGCTTGCACAGCAAGTGTTAGCAGAGCATAGGCATCCGCATCAGTGAGATCGGCCGGTATGTTGAGCAGAGCAGGGAAGCGTACAGCCTCGCGTACAGCCCGATACTGCAAGATGTCTTCGATGGTCATTGAACCAATGTCGTGCGTCAATCCGAAATCCAATATCACTCCCGCGATGGCTTCAAAAGCAGTGAGGTTGCGAATGACAAGGGGGTACATATCCCCTGGACGCATTGGCACAGTTACTACCAACTCTATGTCCTTGCTTTCGAGGGCAATAAGACGGGCGGGTGCGTCAAGTGGCAGCACGATATACTGTATGCCCTGTTCTTTAAGCTGTATTAGACTCTCACGGTCCAAATTGCCCCAGCCATTGGTAATACTGAGTCCTGAGACCAGAGCCTCGTTGATGGTTTTGGCCGAGTCAATCTCTTTCTTTATCATGTCAAGCGACGTGGGGTCCCAGCCGTTCCAAGTGAAAAGCAAACCGTGTGCTCCTTCCTTTAACGCAGCCTCGGAAGCTCCTGGAATGACCTGAGTAAACCTGACAACGAGTGCAGCGGCAGACGGCTTGGTCTCGGCCTTGCTTTTGCCGAGGAAGCCTATACTGCCACCACTCTGTGCCCGACGTGCCTGCGTAAACATATCCTGCAATTTCGCCATGCGCTCTCTGCTCCTTATAAAGGCATGAACCTTCATGAGTTCACGCCGCGTAGTTTTTCTTTGGATTAGCAATGATGTTCACATATTATAGCACTTCCTCGCGTCCTCGTAGAGCCTCGCTATCCCTCCTATGGCACTTGCTCTATATAGATGTGTCTATTATAATAGGCAACGTCCAAGAGGATAGAACAGTCCTCAAAAAAATCAATAAGCTGTTGGAAGTGTAGAATGTTGCAAGATATAATAAATGATTATATAACTTCCCTTGCCGCCAAAGAGTATGGTAGCAATGAGAACACTATCGTAGCCTATCGCAATGATCTCAATCAACTTTGTGCTTATCTGAGACAGCAAGAGGTAGACAATTGGTCTTTGGTAACACAAGAGCACCTCGCAGGATATCTGCTTGAAATGCGTGAAGAGCAAGCCTACCGACCCACAACAATCGCTCGCAAATTCGCCGCGTGTAAGTCCTTTTTTCGTTATCTGCGTGATGCTGTCGGTATTGCTATCAATCCACTAGACAGACTACAGGCTCCTCGTATCCAAAGATATCCGCCGCAGGTGCTGAACACAGAGCAGATTGCTCGTCTCTTTCTACAAGTGGAGACAGAGACAGTGGTTGGACAGCGTGACCTTGCTATGCTGCATATGCTGTTGGCTACTGGAATGCGAGCCTCTGAACTTGTCTCTTTGGACCTCGAAGATTTTGATGCAGAGCGTGGCACCATAGGGTGCCTTGGGCACAACGGGCGAAGTAGGCGTAAACGTCTCTTGCCGTTGCAACTGCGGGCAGTGGCAACGACACAAGGCTATCTGGAGAATGTACGTCCACGCTTGCTGCGACATGCTGAGGAGCGGGCGCTTTTCCTCAACCATCATGGAGATCGCTTGACGCGGCAGGGTTTCTGGCTCATTATAAAAGGGTACGCACGGCAAGCGGGGATTGTGAGTATCACTCCTCATATGTTGCGCCACGCATGTGCTGTGCTCATGCTCAAAGATGGCATGGAATTGCGTTCTGTACAGGAGTTGTTGGGCCATGCTCATATTTCCTCTACGCAGGTCTATAGTCAATTCGTAGATGCTGAGACACTCAAGCACTAGCATTATGTGGTAACTATTTAATGCCCACGAATCGCTGTGGGATGGATGCACAGGGCAACTGAATAGAGCGAAGCGAAATGTTTTGGCGTAGAAAAAGAATTAGTGATGAAATCACGATATTTTTCTACGTAGATGGGCAATTGGTCAGCGGGAGGATCATTGGGACTGAGGTGCGCCTGACCAGTAATGACAATAATATCTCCTCCTGACCCATTCCCATCAAAATTGAGGGCCACTCTGGG
>JAFATZ010000249.1 GCA_019243675.1 Ktedonobacteraceae bacterium
CTTCACTCTTGTTTGGGTATGGCAAGATTTATTCTCACAACAGCTATTTTTAGGCTCGAAACCTCGTTCGACGGCGAGTGTTGCAACTTTTCGAGAGGCTAGTGCCCGTAAAGTAAGCCACTTTTTGCGTTCATGTACAGTTTGTACTCGCAAATTCTAGGCAATAGAACCGATTCTCTCTGGCTGCCTTGGGAAAAATCCTCGTCACATCCCACCTTGATGTTTACTTCTAGTAAAAGTGTGAGGGCATGCAGTCGTAGAGCATGCCCTTGGGAAAGGAGCACCACGATGTCATTTCCGGATCTGAATGCCCACTTCAAACGTTTCTGTGATCAGAAGGTAGCTGAATGGGGGGGGAAAGTCGACCGAGTGAATCTGATACAATCGGGCTACGAGCAATATGGCTTCTTCATCGATCAGCAGACGTACCAGTATTACGGTTCACCAACCATAATTACTACTCCATCCCAGGTATGGAAGCGAGAGTATGAAAATGGTTCGTCAGTGGAGCAAGAGCTACGGATCGAGTTTTCTGAGAAGAGGACCGACTCTTTTACCTGGTCTTTAACAGAAGGTTTCAACATAACCACGTCAACCTCCGTAACTATTGGAGTGCCAGGTGAGTTTGGTATTGGCGGTTCTGTCTCTACAGAATTGAGTTTTTCGTCAACCCAGGAAAAGACGGAAACGAGAGAGCGCACGTGGACGATAGACAGCCCATTGAGAATCCCTGCTCATACAAAGGTCGTCGCGATCGTCATCATAGATGAGTTGAAAGGCGATCAGACGTTTTACCTCAAGTGTCGATTGAATAGGTATGTATGCTCCAATAGTCCAAGTCCCGTTGGACCTCCAGGAGGAAGTAAACACTACTACTGGTTCTGGCCTGTAAGCATGATTTTCACGGAGATGCCACTAGACCGCTTCAGAGTCTCGGGAAGTACAGTTTTGTTTGAAGGAAGTGGCTCCTTCAAAACTCAGGGTAGCTTGGACATTTATGCGAAAGTTACAGAAACACCTCTCACAGCTGCGGGAAAAACAGAGACCTACGAGTTGAGGGGACGTTCGTCTCTCGTGTCTGCATCCCTAGCACCAGAAGTGTAATGTGATCGTTCTATGAGAGGTAACTATAATATGGAGAGCATTCCATTGCAGGGGCAAACTGAACGCTTTGGTTGAGGGGACTCTCTGCTGCTGTACACAGAAACAGCAAGATGCTTCTCTTTCAGCAAGCAGGCGATCTGCCCTTGCAACGGAATGCTCTCACGGCTTCTTAAGGAAATGTAGTGCTTCCAGAAACACCACGTTTTCTGGCAACTACAACTATGGAGATCGGAACGTACCTGTGGAGGTCTCTGTGGAAAGGTTGCTAGTTGCGGAAATGCACGTTTCCGTCATTTCAAGCGTTACAATGACAGGACGGTGTGTTGAGTGTGTGTTTTCCGCTCACTCGGCACACTTCCATCCATCAATTACATGGCTCTTACTCAGCCATGATAGTACTTAGGGCGTCCCTTTGCCTAGCATTTTGATGATCGTCGCAACTCCCTGCTCTAGACTGGCAAGGCGAGTATCCAGAGAGGCAAGCTGTGCCTCCAGTCTCTCGTTGCGCGTCTTTGCTTCCTTCCTCTCGCGTTGCTGTTCAGAGACCATCCCAAGCAGCATGGTCATATTCTCGGCCATTTCCCTGTCATGCATTTCTTTCTTGAGGCCGACATTGGTCAATATCCCCAAGCTCCGATGGATTCCTTGGGGGAACGCTACGTAAGCTGTCACCAGGGGCAGAGTAGCAGGTAGAAATAGTAGATAGGGGAGATAGGAGTAGAATTCCAAAAACGCACAGGAAACTCTTCGGTGCTTGTGCTTACAATTTTGAAGGGGATTCGTATCATCTCTGTGGGCCTGCTTTCCCGAGCGCATCTCGGTCTTGGTTCTGCGTGAAGGAGGGAGCCTCAGAGCCGCAAAGGAGATACGTGCGGCACAGTTTTTTGGGGGACGGAGAGATCTAGGCGATGTTAGTCAGCGACAGGGAGGCGCTGGGTCAGATTCAAGGTGAAGCGTCCGTAGGGATTGACATGCTGGTAGAAGAGGGGCGTTAACCCGCGCCAATCTTCTGAAATCATGGAGCTTTCCAGGTGTCCTCAGCCAGCACCTCTTGCACCATCAAGGTAGTGACCAGCATCAGGCTAACCTGGATCAAGTAGAGGCATAAGGCGACTATCTTCTCATCCTCGGGCCGATTCGACAGCAATTCTCCTCCACTGGCCGAGAAAATGAAGCCATTGACGCTGTTCCATTGCTCAATCACATCGAGGACTTCCTGGCGCAGTCACGAGTCACTGAGAAATTTCGCACAGGAAGATCGTCTTGATCACGCGGCCCAGTTCGTGGAACCCTTGATAGGTCGGGGGAGTGCAGATCACTGCGCGTAAATCGGCGCAGCAGAGCATCAGCATCTGTCGTTCCGGTCTTTAAGGCGGTTGCGTCTTTGATGTCAGTGCCGGTGAAATTCGAGCCGGTTTAAAGGTGTTTTTTTCAATGGCTGAGAGATTTTAGCAGACTTCTCAACTGGTATCAAGGCCGCTACGCTTCCCCTTGACACCAGTTGAGAAGCCCGCTCAGAAAATTTCTGTGCCATTGAAGCGAAAAAAATGATCCTGTCTTTCTTCTCTGAAAAAGTGGTCTTTTCAGCACGAAACCGGCCCGTATTACGTCGGCGTTAATATTGACCATCATATCCTACTGCTGGCGAATGACATCCCAATTGATCGCCTTGCCCTGGGCCACTCTGAGGCCTGTCGATGTTTTTCGACCACAAGATACAACGTGCGATAAAAGTAGCCGTTCTATCGCACCATTGAGCTTGTAGGATGCGCAACAACTTGGATAACACAGCTCTTCTGGCTCATGGAATATTCCGGCGAAGGGCAACTTGGTGAGCTAGAAGTTGCTCCTTCTATCGCACGTTGTACCCTATGGTCAAAATGGCACTGACGGGCCTACAGGGCTACTACCTTCACGCAGAGCCGATTCAGCGGACGTTGACGCTTCACAGGATGGTAAGAGTATTTACACCTGCTTGAAGGCAGAGTGAAATACCGCAAACACGATTCCTTATGCTCCACCATTGATGAAGCGGAGCGCACGCTTGAAACCGACTACTATTCGCGCACAGTGTCTCCATCAGATGCTGATCCCTGGGCGTTATTTGGGTTGGCAATAGGGTCGCCCTTCTCCGGTTTCTCCACCTGTTCCATTGTCTTTGTGCCGGGATACTTCTTGAGATCCTTCTTCGATGACTCGTCCGTCCCCTTCTTTGACTCTTGCTTCTTTGCGTCATCCTGCTGGGTCATACTAAACTTTCCCTTCTGCTCAAAAGACCTACTTTTTCTAAAAATGATGTACAGAAGGTGACACGTTGAGATGGTGCAAAGGGTGACAGATACCGAAGCGTTCATTGCGCTAGCGCTCGTGTCACCCATACTCGTGACGATACGTGTGTAGAAGAGAAAGAGGAACTCAAACCAATCTGTAGATACTGAGGGAGAAGAAATGAGTTGTCTATGTCGAGCAGCATTCAACAGCCATCACCGACAAGGAATGAGCCTCAGTCGCTCCAGGTAAATCGCTTTATTATTGCCACCAATCGTGGCCCGGTCGAATATACTGTGTCGCGTGACCATGGCTTGAAATTCCGGCGTGGTTCTGGTGGAGTGGTAACTGCGCTCAGCGGGATTGTGAAGAGTGGTAACACGACCTGGGTCGCGCTGGCGATGACGGATGGTGATCGTCAGGCACTAGAGAACGCGCCTGACGACCTGCTGGAGTCGCCGATCCGTGCTATGCCTGTCCACTTGCGCTACATCGAGGTGCCCAAAGGTGTGTATCGCAAGCACTATGATATGATGAGCAATCGCGTCCTCTGGTTCACGCAACACTATTTATTGGAACAAAGTGAGGATGCGTTCTCCGCCGAGAAATTGCATGATGCCTGGGATAATGGGTATGTACAGGTGAATGAAGCTATCGCCACCGCCGTCTGCCAGGAGATTGAGCGTGAGACATCAAAAGCGGCGGTCATGTTGCATGACTACCACCTCTACCTGGTGTCTGCCCAGGTACGCGAGCGCCATCCGAGCATCGTGATGCAGCAGTTTATTCATATTCCCTGGCCGGAGTTCCGCTACTGGTCTTCGTCTTTGCCGACAGCGATCATGAGCGCTATCTTCCAGGGCTTGCTGGGAAATGATATCCTGGGCTTCCAGACGCGCCATGATGCCGACAACTTTTTAGAAGGCGTGCAGGCACTGCTGGCAAGTGAAGGTGCACAGGTTGATGAAGAGCGCCGTGAGATCGTTTGGAAGGATCACCAGACGCAGGTGCGCGATTATCCGATCTCGATCTCGGTTACCGACGAACGCAAAGTCGTGCAGAGTCGAGCCAGCCAGCACGCCCTCAAGCACATCCAGCCGCTCCTACGCGAGTATACCATTATGCGAGTTGATCGCATCGAGCCGACAAAAAATATTGTACAAGGCTTTCATGCCTACGATACAGTATTGCAGCAGCATCCAGAGCTGCATGAAAAAGTGACGTTTCTAGCCTTCCTCACCCCCTCGCGCCAGTCTCTACCGCTCTATCGCAAGTACCAGGATCAGACCTTGAAGACCATCGAAGAGATCAATGAGAAGTACCGGACAAAGGACTGGACGCCGATTCAATCGTATGTGCAAAATGATCGCGTCGTTGCACTGACGGCATTACAATTTTACGACACCCTTCTGGTCAATCCGGTCATCGATGGTATGAACCTGGTAGCCAAAGAAGGGCCTGCCGTGAACAAGAGCAACGGTGTATTAGTGCTCTCGCGCAGCAGTGGAGCGTTTCAACAGTTGGCCCAGGCCTCAATCCCCATCTCGCCATCAGATCATTTGGAGACGGCAGAGGCGCTCTACAACGCACTCATGTTGCCTGCTGAAGAGCGCCAGCGTCTTTCTCAATTAGCTCGTGAAGAGGTTGAGCGCGATACCCTGAATGTCTGGATTGAGCAACAGATACGCGATATGAACGATCTATTCAAGACGAGATAGGGGGTGTCGTTTGCCAAAGTTGTGTATGATCCATTTTGATTGGCAAACCACACACTTTTCACGTTCATCCGCAACAGGAAGACAGGTGAGAATGAACCGATTTTCAGCTCACGTGTTTGACCAGGTCGCCACGAATGAGACGGTCAAAAACACCTTCGAGCAGCTGCATCGTCCCTCCCATCCCCGCACCCCACACGAGATGGGCCGCAAGCATAAGCGCATTGCGTTGAAGCGGTTGCTTGGTAGCAGCTTCTGACATTCCTACGGCAGGGAGTAATCCACC
>JAFATZ010000173.1 GCA_019243675.1 Ktedonobacteraceae bacterium
CGTGTCGCCAAGGTCACGTTTAGATTGCACGACAACGATAAGAAGATTGCCAAGTTCGGTGTCGCAAAGACCACAGAGATCATGTACGCCGCTGGTGCGCAAGAAGTCATAGAGGAGGCGCGTTACGCTCACCTTGTTGGGGGCGCACGTATGGGCAAGGATGCACGCTCTTCGGTCACTGATAGCTTTGGCCGCACACACGACATCCCTAACCTCTTTGTCTGTGACGGCAGCCTGCTCCCCACGCAAGGGTCGGCTAACCCCGGCTTGACGATTCAAGCATTAGCAGCACGTACGGCAGACTACCTGATCTCAGAAGGTGCCAATGTGCTAGCCGGACGCCCTGGCACGGTCACCCGACCACCCGTGCGGCAGAATCTCTCGCCCGCGGGGACATCACGCAAAGGCGTCCCACGTATCAAATGAGCCAGTAGGGTGGGAGCTGAGCTGCCACTCCTACGATATAACGGTACGGATCGCCGCAGATTCGTCCGTGTATCGTAGGAGCGACGGCTCTGCCCCCACCCTGATAGCTCATTGCACCTAGTTTAGAAAGGAAAAACCATGGATACTATGCGTACCCAACGCATCATAGAGCTATTCAAACAAAAAGGTGCAGATTTTCACGCTATTGTATGTCGCATGCCACAAAACGTGGTTATGCTGACTGGCTACCAACCAATCCTGGGTAATTCTTTCTGCGTCGTCTCGCTCAACACTGCCGGAGAGGTCGAGATTCGTCTTGCTGTGCCCAAGGACGAAGAGGATCTCGTACCGCAAGGCGTAGCGGTTGAAGTGAAAACATTTGCCGAGGAGACGATGGACTGGATCGGCACTACCACCCAGGCTGTGCATGAACCGTTAGCAGAGTTGCTGCGCTCTGCCAAGCTAAATGAAAACGCAGTTATTGGCTACGAAGGTGGCTACTCACCTATTGCTACCGCATATACTCAAGTAGGCGTGGCGGGGCCAGCGACACTTGATCTGCTACATCAGTTGTTTCTCGGTGGCTATTTGCGCAATGCTACTCCCATGCTTGACGAGCTTGCTGCGATCAAGGCTGAGGAGGAATTAGGCGCTATTCGGCGCTGTGAGGAAGTCGCACGGCAAGGATTTATGGCTGCACGCAGTGCCGTTCATGTGGGAGCGACGGAGGCAGATGTCGCCGCTGTGACGTATGCTGCGTTACTGCGAGCAGGCTATGCAGCAACAGGAGTGCATCATGTCCTGCCTCACGTCCATGTCATGGCAGGCGCTCGTGCAGCGCTAGCCTACCGGGCCTTCAATCTGACCTCCAATGCTACCATCCAACGGGGAGATAGCGTGATGGTCCAGATGGAGATCGGCATCAATGGCTACTGGGCTGAGCTGACCCGCACCTTCTTTGCAGACACCATCAGCGATGAGTGGCGAAAAGCGCATCAGGCTTGTGTTGCAGCACAAGATGCAGCTTTGAAGGTTATTCGTGCAACTGCCAGCGCACGCACTGTCGATAGCGCTGCGCGTGAAGTCATGGAACAGGCAGGCTTTGGCGCTGCCTTCAAACATGGACTAGGTCATGGTTTTGGCTTCCAGGCCATCAACCATGCTGCCGCCCCTATATTGCATCCAGCCTCAAACGCAGTGCTACGCAACGGCATGGTGCATAACATGGAACCCGCTGTATATCTAGAGGGCAAGGGTGGCATTCGCCTCAACGATAATGTCGCCGTTCGAGCAGATGGAAACGAAGTGCTCTCATCTGCACTACCTCGCAATTTAGATTGGCTCATTGTCAATGGATAAGCTATTGCATATATAAAGGAAATTAGGTCATGAAATCAGATACACCCAAAGTTGTTGTTATTACCGGTGCCTCGGCTGGCGTTGGACGTGCCATTGCGCGCGCATTTGCCCGCCAAGGGGCACACATCGGACTACTCGCTCGTGGGCACGAAGGGCTTGAGGGTGCGCGCCGAGACGTTGAGCAATGTGGTGGCAAGGCACTCACTATACCAACCGATGTAGCCAACCCCGAACAGGTTGAGGCTGCTGCTACACAGGTCGAGCAGACCTTCGGGCCAATTGACATCTGGATCAATGATGCAATGGCCTCGGTTTTCTCGCCCGCCAAGGAGATGAAACCGGAGGAATATAAGCGCGTGACCGAGGTGACCTATCTCGGTACGGTGTACGGAACGCTGGCGGCACTGCACCGCATGCTGCCACGCGACAAGGGCAGAATCATTCAGATTGGTTCTGCTTTAGCATATAGGGGCATCCCACTGCAATCTGCCTATTGTGGCAGCAAACACGCCATTCAGGGCTTCACCGAATCAGTGCGTTGCGAGTTGATTCACGACAAGAGCAATGTCAAGATCACGATGGTCCAGCTTCCTGCCGTCAATACGCCGCAGTTCGGCTGGGTCAAGAGCCGTCTTACGCATAAAGCGCAACCTGTCCCACCCATTTACCAGCCCGAAGTGATTGCCGAGGGCGTGACCTACGTTGCCGAGCACTATCGTCGCCAGCTCTTCATTGGCACATCCACCGTCATAGCGATCCAGGGCAACAAGATTGCACCAGGATATGGAGACCACTATCTTGGCAGAACAGGGTTTCAATCGCAACAGACCGATCAGCCCGAAGACCCAAACCGCCCAAACAATCTCTGGGGACCCGTCGATGAGGATCGCGACTACGGTGCTCATGGTACCTTTGATGAGAGGGCCAGGAGTAGAAGCTTGGAATTGTGGGCAGACACACATCGGAGCTTAGTGGGACTCGTGGCTGCTGGCGTGGCAGGAGTAATCACTGCCGCTGTTATGAGGAGGGGAAAATGACTATTGAGATTAAAGTAGGTCCACCAGTTATCACCATTAGCCAGGGACGCACCTTCATGGTCACCGACAGGCACGGCTATATCAATACCGATAGCGATCAGGGTATCTACGCTATCGACACGCGCTTCATCAGTTTTTATCAGATCTACATCAACCGTGTCCCCTGGAATGTGATCAATTCCAGTCAGTTAATGTTCTACGCCGCACGTTTTCACCTGACCAATCCACTCATCAATACCGAAGGAGGTGTAATCGGACCACATACCCTGGGTTTGATCGTGAACCGCACGGTCAACGAGGGCATTCACGAAGAGTTTGAAATCGTGAACTACAGTGGTCAAACGGTCTCGTTCGTCTTGGAGCTGGCGATACGTTCCGATTTTGCTGACTTGTTCGAGGTGAAAAGCAAAAAAATCGTCCAACGCGGTAAGCAGAATACACAATGGGATGAGCGGGAAAAACGGTTGCGCACCACCTACGATAACAAAGATTTTCATCGTGCTCTGACCTATCAGGTGACGCAAACCTCCTCTGCTGTTGGCTACGCTAATGGACGACTCTTCTTCGAGATCGAGATCGATCAAAACGAGCAATGGCATGCATGTGCCGATATCATGCTGGAACATGGACAGCACATCAAAAAACCACACCCTGGATCATGCAGCTTTGACCAAAAAAGCTCGCAAGCTACAACAGTATCACCGGGACAACTGCACATTGAGTTTGCTGAACGACAAGCACATTGGCAAGCACGCTGTACCAACATTACCACCTCAAACAATGAGTTACATCGCATGTATCGCCAAGCAATTGACGACATGGGGTCCTTGCGCATCTACGATATGGATGTCTCCGATGAGGCATGGGTGCCCGCCGCTGGTGTGCCCTGGTTTGTGACGCTTTTTGGGCGCGATAGCCTAACTGCATCTTATCAAAATATGACTGTTTCTGCAGGCTTTGCGCGTGGAACACTACGACGCCTAGCCGAGCATCAAGCGCAAGAACGTGATGATTGGCATGATGCTCAGCCGGGCAAGATTCTGCATGAGATGCGTGCTGGTCAATTGACCCATTTTCATAAAATTCCCTTTGACCCCTACTATGGTACTGCTGACGCGACTATCCTGTACCTGATCGTACTCTCCGAAGCCTACCGCTGGACAGGCGACATCGAGCTGCTCAAGAAGTATCGCGAGGTAGCCGAAAAGTGCCTCCACTGGATTGACCACTACGGCGATCTAGATGGTGACGGGTTCCAGGAGTATAAAACCTTCTCATCGCCTGGCTATGAGAATATGGGATGGAAGGATTCAGGGGTTGCTGTGGTCTATGCCGATGGCAGTCAAGTGAAGCAACCAAAGGGACTATGTGAACTACAAGGCTACGTCTATGACGCCAAGACGCGCATGGCCGAAGTTTTCTCGGCCCTCGGTGATGAGTCACGCGCACAGGCACTACTGCAACAAGCAGAGACGTTGAAGCGCAACTTTAACTCGGCCTTCTGGATGGAGGACGAGGGCTGTTTCGCTTATGGACTGGACCCAGACAAGAAGCAGATCACCTCCATTGCCTCGAATGCCGGGCAGTGTCTCTGGAGTGGTATCGCTGATCAGGACAAAGCTGAACGCACCGCCAAGCGACTGCTGCAAGAGGACATGTGGAGCGGTTGGGGCATTCGCACACTCTCCAGCAAGAACCCAGCATATAATCCATACGACTATCAACTCGGTGCAGTCTGGCCCCAGGACAACGGTATCATCGCTCACGGATTCAAACGCTACGGGCTGACCGACGAAGCAAACCGGGTAATCCGTGCCATCTTCGATGCTATTGTACGCTTTGACTCCTATCGACCGCCCGAGGTATTTGCAGGTGTACATCGAAAGGGGGTCGTCGATTTCCCTGTGCTCTATCCGGGTGGGGCCAACATTCCACAGGCATGGGCAACTGGCAGCATTTTTCATATGTTGCGCGCTCTGCTCGGACTACGCGCCGATGCTCCTCACAAGCGGCTCTACGTCAACCCCAGCTTACCAGATTGGCTACCGGACATTGAAGTGCAGCGTCTGCAAGTGGGTTCCTGCTTCATTGATCTGCGTTTCTGGCGTGAGGACCATCGTTCGCGCTGGGAAGTGCGTGCCATACAAGCCGACCAGAACGTGGCACCGAAGGACAGAATTCAGGTCATAGACGAGCCTGGAGATGACCGCTAGCTACTCGCCCGTGAGCATGGCTGTATTCAGGTTCTTGAAGAACGTTTTTAGCATCTGCTTGGCTATGCCAATGAATAAAGGATTGTTTACTGCTGCAATAGCACCTGAGAGCTCCACTATCGTGTCATAGCTGAGCAAGGTGTCACCATCGGGCGCATCCGTAAGCGTAACGTGGGTACGTGCCGCGACAGTTCCACCACTACGACCGTTGCGCCCAATCTGCAGTACTAACTTGTGAGGTGCGTCCTGCTCTAAAACCTTCATTGTGATGTCGTAAGGGCCTTCCAGCCCAGGCACTGGCGTGATGATACGTATCTTCGTATGAGCTTGCTCGCTGGAATACCAAGCTCCACTACACCCAGGAACGCTTTTCTGTAGCATACCAGGATCAAGCAGTGCAACGAAGACACGCTCCTTAGAAGCTTGAAATGTATATAAACCGTTTATCTGCATAAATATTTCCTTGTTATCATTCTATTCTTAATACCTGTGAGTTATGATCTTCACCGTAGCCTCAAGAGGAAACAGTGAATCCGTCTTCATATGAGCAAACCTCGCCAATCAGATCACCGATTTGGATGACCCCACCACGCACAATGCGTGCGCTAAGCCCCCCTCGATGAATCAAACTAACCACAAGGCCGTGACCGATTCTCTCAACAAGGTCAGGACTAGGCTCGTACAAGGCCACACCTTGCAAGAGAACTTCACCGATATGGAAGGTACGCTGGACCAAGTGGTTGAGGGCACACCCCCTTGTTACGATATTGCGTCGTGTCATGCCTACATCGAGGAAGATTTGCTTTTCTCTGTATATCGCCTCAATGGTTTCGCTTTCGATCAACGTAACTTCATAGTCTAGCTCACCGTTATCGTTGGTACTCTGGATTGCAGTACGGGACAAGGTGCAATCTCCCTCAATCCCTTGACCTGCAATGAGGTGTGCGGCATTTACTGCATACGTGGAGGTATCCGCTGTATACGCAATATAGAGAGCACATACCTGCCCTCTACGCAGAGGCAGGCTGCTATTCTGGACATTACAGACTGCTACGGGTACTGATGAGAGAGCAGCATCCTCATATACGTCATGTTTCTCCTGGCCAGAGGAGAGCAGTGTTTGTTCTGCATCAAGCGCCTCAATAGCATCACCTACACGAATGACCCCAGCCGTCAGAATTTGTGCGCGTAAGCCTCCACGATGCACTAAACGAGGGAGCATATTTGGATGTGTCACCTGAGTGAGATGAAGGCACGGTTCACATAAGCGTTTGCCCAATAGCCGCACGTTGCCAACCCGAAACTCACGCTGCACCAGATGATTAAGTGCAACA